>NZ_PNDI01000010.1:0-300000 GCF_005887465.1 Pseudoalteromonas sp. S1610
GCTATTCAGCTATTCAGCTAGGTTATGGTGCTGTGCTTTATATTTTAAGCGGTAGCTATGCAGTAGCGGCTCAGTATAACCGCTAGGTTGGCTAACGCCTTCAAATACTAGTGCCAAAGCCGCTTGGTAGGCAATGCTATTAGCCAGTGTTTGCTCATTAGTTGCCATGGGAATGTAAAGGCTGTCATGTTCATTTTGGCCATCAACAACCTTAGCCATTTTTGCCATCACTTTTTGTACTTGCTCATTACTGCACACGCCATGATGCAGCCAGTTGGCAATATGCTGGCTTGAGATACGTAGAGTGGCTCTATCTTCCATTAAGCCAATATGGTTAATGTCAGGCACTTTAGAACAGCCTATTCCTTGATCAATCCAACGTACAACGTAACCTAAAATACCTTGCGCGTTATTTTCAAGCTCACTTTGAATATCTTCTTTTGACAGCGTTTCTGGGTTTGCCATTAGCGGGGGTGTTAATAAGCTTTCTAGGCTTGCTATTTGGCGCGTGGCAATGCTTTGCTGCAGGCTAAATACATCCACATCATGGTAATGCATTGCGTGTAATGTGGCGGCGGTAGGGGAGGGCACCCAAGCGGTATTTGCGCCAGATTGAGGATGCGCTATTTTTTGCTCCATCATCATCGCCATTTTATCGGGCATTGCCCACATACCTTTACCAATTTGCGCTTTATGGCTTAAGCCACAAGCTAGGCCAATATCAACGTTACGATCTTCATAAGCGCTGATCCAAGGCTGTGCTTTAATAGCCGCTTTAGGCAGTACCACACCCGCTTGCATAGATGTATGAATTTCATCACCGGTGCGGTCTAAAAAGCCGGTGTTAATAAATACAACACGCTCTTTAGCAGCATGAATACAGGCTTTTAAGTTAGCAGATGTACGACGCTCTTCGTCCATAATACCCATTTTTAGGGTGTTTTTAGGCAAGCTCAGCGCCTCTTCAACCATGCCAAATAAAGTGTTAGCAAATGCTACTTCATCAGGGCCATGCATTTTTGGCTTTACAATATTAATACTTTGCGCGGTTGAGTTTTGAATGGCATTTTTAGTGTTTAAATCGTGCAGTGCGGCTGTTGCGGTGAACATGGCATCCATAATTCCTTCAAACACATCATTACCACTTACATCGGTAATAGCAGGGTTTGTCATTAAATGCCCAACGTTACGCACAAACATCATACTGCGCCCTTTTAGGGTCAGTTTTTGGCCATCAAGGTCTGTATATTGGCGATCGGCTTGTAACGTACGGTCGACCATTTTGTCGCCTTTTCTAAACGTTTCAACCAAGTTGCCCTGCATTAGGCCCAACCAGTTTTTGTAAACTTGCACTTTATCTTCGGCATCAACTGCGGCAACTGAGTCTTCACAGTCCATAATGGTGGTCAGCGCTGCTTCAAGTACCACATCTTTTAGCCCAGCTTTATCTGCTTGGCCAATAGGGTGATGGTGGTCTATTTGCAGCTCAACATGTAATCCATTGTTTTTAAGTAAAATAACACTTGGGTTTTGTGCCTCACCTTGATAGCCAACGAGTTGTTCAGGGTTTTTAAGTGTAGTGTGCGAGCTGTCGCGTAATGTAATTGCAAGTGCGCCATCCACGATTGAATAATTAGTACTTTCGATGTGCGAGCCATTTTCAAGGGGTAGCGCCTTATCTAAAAATTGTCTGGCGTAGGCCATTACTTTAAAGCCGCGCACTGGGTTGTATTGAGTCCCTTTCTCTGCACCATCTTCCTCACTGAGTACGTCTGTACCGTATAGTGCATCGTATAGTGAACCCCAGCGTGCATTGGCAGCATTTAAAGCAAAGCGGGCATTACTAACTGGAACTACTAACTGTGGCCCTGCAGTCAACGCTATTTCTGGTTCTACATTTTGGGTTTCAATATTAAAGTTTTCAGGTTCATCAACTAAATAACCAATGTCTTTTAAAAAGGCTTGGTACTGGGCTTGATCAACGTTTTTATTAGCAACATGGTAGTCATCAATCTGCTTTTGTAATTGTTCACGTTTAGCGAGTAGTGACTTGTTCAGCGGAGTAAGTGTTTGCACTATGTGGGCAAAGCTTTTCCAAAACTGGTGTTCGTCTAGATGAGTACCTGGTAATAGTTGCTTTTTAACAAATTCAGCTAGTTGCTTATCAACGCTGAGTCCAGAGTGGGTGAGAGTGTGGCTCATAATTAAAATCCTTAAACGGTCCGACAGAGTGCATTTTTTATATGCGTACACTTACCATATCGCAAAAAAGTCGCTTTGAGTGCTTTTTAACCATTCACTATATGTATAGCCGTAATAACAACTATAAATTTACTAAATCTAAAAAATAAGCCTAATGTTTAATTAAGCGCTACAGAGCTAACGCAATGTAGTCACTCTCTCAACAATAAATATTAATACCCGTTCGAAGGACTTTATTATGACAACATATCAAGGTGAAACAGATACACTAGCAACACTATGCCAATCACAAGGCAGTGCATGGAAAACTATTAATCCTGAATACGCAACTCGCATGCGTTTACAAAATCGTTTTCGCTCTGGTGTTGATATTGCACAATTTACTGCTGACATTATGCGCGAAGACATGGCTGCATACGACAAAGACACAAGCCAGTACACACAGTCTTTAGGTTGTTGGCATGGTTTTACTGCGCAACAAATGATGATGGCAATCAAGCGTCATCAAAAAACAACTAAACGCAGTTACGTATACCTAAGTGGTTGGATGGTTGCAGCGCTTCGCTCTGAGTTTGGCCCACTTCCAGATCAAAGTATGCACGAGAAAACATCAGTACCAGCACTTATCGAAGAAATCTACACCTTCTTAAAGCAAGCTGATGCACGTGAACTTGACCATTTATTTAACGAGCTAGACGATGCAAAAGCAAACGGCGGCGACGTTCAAGCCGTGCTTAATAAAATTGATAACTTTGAAACGCATGTTGTGCCAATCATTGCTGATATTGACGCAGGTTTTGGTAACGAAGAAGCGACTTACCTACTTGCTAAAAAGATGATTGAAGCGGGTGCTTGTGCTATCCAAATCGAAAACCAAGTATCAGACGCTAAGCAATGTGGTCACCAAGCAGGTAAAGTTACCGTTCCTCATGAAGACTTTTTAGCTAAAATTAATGCAGTACGTTACGCGTTTCTAGAGCTAGGTATTGATAACGGTATTATCGTTGCGCGTACCGATTCTCTAGGTGCAAGCCTAACGCAAAAAGTACCGGTTTCACAAAAACCAGGTGACTTAGCAAGCCAATACAATGCATTTTTAGAAACAACACCGGTAAACAGTGTTGATGATTTAAATGAAGGCGAAACGGCAATGAAGCTTAATGGCCAACTTTGTAAGCCTACACGCCTAGATAACGGTTTATACCAGTTCCGCGAAGGCACTGAGAAAGACCGCGTAGTACTAGACTGTGTTACTAGCTTACAGTCAGGCGCTGATTTACTGTGGATTGAAACAGAAAAACCACACGTAAAACAAATTGCAGAGCTGGTAAATCGCGTTAAAGAACAAGTTCCAGATGCTAAATTAGTATACAACAACTCACCGTCGTTCAACTGGACGCTTAAGTTCCGTGAGCAAGTATACCAAGAGTGGCAAGAAGCAGGTCGTGACCTTAGCGCTTACCCAAGTATAGATGACAATAAAGCGCTTATGGCTCCAGAAATGGATGCAACAGAGCTTGCTGCAGCTGCAGACTTACTGGTACAAAACTTCCAACGCGATGGTGCGCGTGAAGCAGGTATTTTCCATCACCTAATTACATTACCAACGTACCATACAGCAGCATTAAGCACTGATATTCTATCTGAAGGTTACTTCGGTGACTTAGGTATGCTGGCTTATGTACGTGACGTACAACGTCAAGAAATCCGTCGTGAGCAAGCGTCAGTTAAGCATCAAGACCTTGCAGGCTCTAACATTGGCGATACGCACAAAGAGTACTTCTCTGGCGAGAATGCACTTAAAGCCGGTGGTGAAGCTAACACCATGAACCAATTTTAATTCAACTAGATAGTGTTACTTAAGGGCCGCAAGGCCCTTTTTTTATGCCTACATAAAGGCAAAATTTAATAGATCAGTATTTTACTAGCTAGTTATTCAGGGATGCAGTGCAGCTTAAAAGTGTAAATAAATTTAAAGGATGTTTATGCTCGGCTGTGAGGGCTTTATGTTGATTACGCTTTGACACGGGTAAGCACAATAAATTACCCGCTTTTTACCGCATATAGATCACGATTTAACTAGCTAGTTAAAACACAGATCAGGTTTTAACTAACCATGATAAAAACAGCCATTCTCTTCATCATTAAGGGTAGATTTGCCTTTCTAATCCTCAATTTAAGCATATAAACGCTTAATTTAAAGATTTTTAACTGGGTTTAGAAAGTAATAAACCGATTTTTTACTAACTGTCGCACCTTATAAAACATTTTTTTACTAACTGAGGGCTTATAAACAGTGACTCAAACCGAATTTTTACTAACTCAAAGGGGCTGAGTTAGTATAAACCGAATTTTTACCAACTCAGTTTGAAGCTAAGTCCGATATTTAGCTAAAGTATGTAAGGGATTACTCACATTATTGCTGTAAAGGGGGTTTACACTTGTGAGCTTCGAGCTTCGAGCTTCGAGCTTCGAGCAACGAGCTTGTATAGCTCGTCACTCATAACTCTACGTTTTATTTCGAATGCTTATCAAACCACCACTGAATGTAAGCCACTTTAGTCATTAAATTTGATGGACGGGCAGTTATACCATGTGAAGCGTTTGGAATGCGCACCATCGCGGTATCAACCCCCTGTAATTTTAAGGCTTGATAAAACTGCTCTGTTTCTGAAATTGGCGTACGATAGTCTGCTTCACCAGTCAGAAGCATGGTTGGGGTTTTAACATTGCCAACATAACTGATTGGTGAGCGCTTCATGTAATGCTCAATATGGTCCCAAGGTTTACCCGGAAACCAATAATCGGCAAAAAACGGATAGAAGTCAGCAGTTAGTACAAAGCTGATCCAATTAATCACAGGCTTAGCAACAACAGCTGCAGCAAAGCGATCCGTATGGCCTACAATCCACGCGGTTAATACACCGCCGCCAGAGCCACCGGTAACGAATAATTTAGACTCATCAATAAAGCCTTTATCGATTAGCGCGTCAACGCCAGTTATTAAATCATCGTAATCATTGCTTGGGTAATTATGATGAATGGTTTGCGCAAACTCTTTACCGTACGAGTCACTGCCTCGTGGGTTCATGTATAAAACGACATTTCCTTTAGCGGCAAATAGTTGTACTTCGGCACTAAAGTGAGGGCCATAGTTAGCAACAGGGCCACCGTGAATTTCAAGCACCAGTGGGTATTTTTTTGATTTATCAAAACCCGGAGGGTAAGCAACCCAGGCTTGTATTGGTAACTCGTCGTGGCTTGATTTTAACCATAGCTCTTCAACCTTAGCGAGCTGCTTAGTTTGTAGTGCATCTGAGTTCAAATCGGTTAAACGCTTTACTGAGCCACGCTTTATTGTTGCAACATCAGCTGGACGCTGAGTATCAGCAAGTGTAAATGCAATATCGCCATTTTCACTAATATCAAAATCACCACCAGAATAAGGGCGGCCAAACGCCACACTTCCTATTTTTTCAGTAATTACTTTACGTTTACCGCTTCGAGGTTGATAAGCAAGTGCGGTTTGGCCTTCATCGGCATAACTAAAATAGAGGCCTTTTGAATTTGCGCTCCACTTTATTTGGCCAACGCTGCGATCGAAATCGCTAGTCAGGCTTTGAGTATCGCCAGTTTTCAAATCACGAATATAAAGCTGAGTATTTTCATAGTTAGTGCGCTTGTCATCGTAGCCAGTAAAAGCAAGGTACTGACCGTTTGGTGAGACCTGAGGTTGTTGATCTGGCCCATTACGGTCGGTCAGTGGGGTGATCTCTAACGTGCTTAAATTAAGTTGGTACACTTCACTATTGGTAGGCTTGAGCGCATGTTCAGCGTGTCTATTGGCTGAGAAATAAAGTGATTCGCCGTTTTTACTAAAGCTTACCCCCCCATTGTAATCAAAGTTATCGTCAGTGAGTTGCTGTGCATTGCCGCCATTCGCATTAAGAGTAAATAGCTGATTAAACCCTTTTTGACTATAGCCCCTGCCATCTGCCCGGTAGTAAACATCGTCAATAAATTTAGCTGGCTCTGCCCAACTAGCACCTTTAGGTTTGCCAGGCAAACTGACAGGAGGTGAGCTTATTTCAGGAACAAACATACTAAACACCAGTTGTTTAGAATTAGGTGACCAAGTTATTGAGCGAGGTGCATTAGTAAGGTTACTAATTTTTGCCACAGCTCCAGTTTTAAGCCACTTCATGTATATTTGATTACTGCCATCTCTGTTAGAGATAAACGCAAGGCGCTGCCCATCGGGTGACAACACAGGCGAGTAGTCCATAAATACACCTGATGTTAAGGGCTGCAGTTGTCCTGTGTTGTAATCAACAGACCAAATATTACCGACTTTGCGATCGGTTTTAATATCCATGCGGTTACGAACGAAATACACTGTTTTACCGTCTTCGGTGATGTCTATTTGGTTGGCATATTCTAAGTTGAATATATCTTGAAGTTGTAATGTGTGTGTATTGTCGTTTGCGCTGGCAAAATGGCTTGCGCTAAATATAAAACTAAGTGCTAAAAACTGTTTCATTATTAATCCCTGTTGTTAACTTATGTACAGTTATAAGTGAGGGATTATTAAATTAACAGCACAATGCGATGAAGCCCATAATTAACTCTATGAGCATTAATTCAATGAGGTTACAAAGGCTGTAAAGGGGGTTTACAGCTTAATCTGTATTTTTAACTTTAGCTATTGGCTGAGCAAAGCGCTTTTATCTCTTCAATAATTGCAATGCCTTGGGGGTTATCGCCATGCACGCAGATGCTGTCAGCAACTAGTTTCAACGATTTTCTAGATTGAGTAGTTACACTTTTACCGGTTAAAAGCTGCTTAACCTGAGCTAATAATGCGTCTTTGCTATGCACACTGCCCGGTATATTTCGTGCTACTAATTGCCCTTGGTCTGTGTATTGCCTGTCTGCGAACGCCTCTAATATCAGTGTGAGCCCAAGGTGCCGTGCCATTGTTTGATGTAGCTTGGCATCGGCTGTGGCGAGTATCATCAACTTTAAGTTAGCAGGGTAACTGGCAACCGCACCCATAACAGTGGTAAGCAATTGCTGGTTGTTCATCATGTCGTTATACAGCGCACCATGGGGTTTTACATAGCTAAGGGTTAGCCCTTGTACTTTTGCCATGCCATCAAGGGCAGCTATTTGATAGTGCAAACATTGAGTGAGCTCAGCCACACTCATACTCATTGAGCGCCTACCAAACCCTTGTTTATCAGGGTAGCTTGGATGAGCGCCAATCATAACATTATGTTTTTTAGCTAGCTTTAGGGTATGCGCCATTACACTCGAATCACCTGCATGAAAGCCACAAGCAATATTTGCCATATCAATATGGGGCATAACATCGTTATCAAGGCCCATTTGCCATGCGCCAAAGCTCTCGCCTAAATCACAATTAAGTTTCATATTAATGGCTCTTCGATTGTTTAATTGTTACCGGTAATTGGCCTTTGGCTGGAGCTTGGCCTAATAATACTTTTGCCAGTGCAGTAAAGGCAGGCCCAGACACCAGCTCGTTTTTATCCACATCAATATTATAAGCATAGGAAGCAAGTACTGCATCAGCATAGTTACCAAATTGCGCAATGTCATACGGTGCACGTAAACTAATAAATACCGTGGGAGTGTGTTGTTTAGCCATTTTTAGTAATGACTCAAGCGCTTTGGGTTGCTCTGCGTTATTTAAGGCAAAGTTTGGGTTATCGGCTAAGTCATCCATACCGCCAATTTCCACGGCACTTTGATTCGGCGTTGCATTGCCAGCAATAACAATACTTGCTTGGTTTATGTTGCGCTGCGCTTCATCTGGATCAAAGCCCTGTAAGCTACTGCAACTAAAACTGAGTGGTTGTGAACTTAACGCACTAATTGCTTGTTGCATTGCCATGCACTTGCGGGTGTCAGGCATAATAATATGAATATGCTGATCAGCACCAAGTTTAAGCGGCAAGGTATTATTGTTATTTTTTATTTGGGTAATTGCCGCTAATGCCAGAGATGCTTCTAATTCACGATGTGCTTTATTACCGATAATGTGTTTTGCATTAGCCAATGCATTAATGGGGTTAGGCAAAGCGTTTAATTTAAACTTACTTTTAAGCGAGGTAATACGCTGCGTCGAATGGGCAATTTCATGTGCGTCTAGTTGCCCTGTTTTAACCGCACTAATTAAAGAGTCAATGAGCGCATCAAGCTTATTTATATCCTCAGGCGTTCTAATTTCTATTGGCATTAGCGCAATATCAACCCCAGCTGCAAAAGTGTTTACAACTGCTTGGGTAGGGCTGAAAAAATGGCTTATACCGGCCATATCCAGTGCATCGGTTACCACTACGCCTTGATAGTTAAGCTCTTTACGAAGAATATCGGTCATGATTTTACGCGACATGGTCGCGGGTTTTATCATTTGCTTACCCTCTACATTGGTTAATGTACTGCTATCAAGCTCAGGGTATTGAATATGCGCGGTCATTATCATCCCAGGACTATGCTGCTCAATAATGTGTTTAAAGGGCGCTAAATCTTGAGCGTAAATAATTTCTTTTGAATGCATCACTTTAGGTAAGCCGGTATGGCTATCTACATTGGTATCACCATGTCCTGGAAAGTGCTTTATAGCGCTAATAATCCCGTTTTTTTCAAATTCACTAACTTGTGCCGCACCCAGTACCGCTACTTCATCGGGGTTTTCACTAAATGAGCGTACATTAATGACCGGATTGTCAGGGTTCATATTCACATCAACCGTTGGAGCATAATTTACATTAATGCCAAGCGCTGAGAGTTCAGTAGCCAATACGTTCGCCGTTTGGGTTGCAAAATAAGTACCATGCTCAGGATAAGTTGCGCCAATTGACATATTACCGGTGAATGAGGTGGCCACATCGCGAGGTAAGCGAGCAACGCGTCCGCCCTCCTGATCAATAGAAATAAACAGCGGTAAGCCTGATTTTGATGCAGACGCAGCTTGTTGCAGTTGCTGATTAAGGCTAATTATTTGTTCAATACTTTGGGTGTTTTCAGAAAATAAAATAACCCCGCCAATATCATAACGGCTAATCGCTTTGGCTAGTGTATCTGGTAACTCGGTTAATGCTGTTCTGCAGCGCTTACTGCTGCCTTGGTGACAAAAGTAGCGTAAATCGAGCATAAGTTTTTGCCCAAGTTGCTGTTTAAGTGACAGCGCAGAATCGGCAAAAGAAGATTTTATTGGCATGAAACATCCGATTAAAAAAAGAGAAGACGATAACAAGTACTTATTTAGCAACACACACCCCAAGGCTAAATAAAAATAAAGTGCACGCAGCTTAACTATTATTGAGCTTAACTGCAAAACCCAGCAAATATAAACCATATGATTTAATTATCCTTAAAATAACAAAAATTAGGCCACTTAGTTCTATTTATGTATTATATTAATTGTGTATGCAGTGCATAGCAGTCGTTTTTATTTGCTTAGGATGATATTAAGTTGCGTTTTCGATTACCATTTACTTTTAACCTCAGGCAATTAATTCTTTTGTTAGCTATGCCCGCTGCAGCTGCTATTTTGTTTAGTGGTTTGTATATTAGTTATCAGGTTCAAAAAGAACGAGTTATTAAAGATACCCTGCAAAGTAATCATGTATTTGCTAGTAAGTTAGCTTCAGCAACTGAGCACTTTTTAGCAGCAGCAATGCAGCAACTTGAGTTTTCAGCCAGTATTATTGCTGAAGATATTACCAACACTGAGTTACTCCAAGCTGAAACCAACCGCCTTTTAGAGCAAACTCAGAGTTTTAATTCGGTTGCTATCAATATGCAAGGTGTGGTTAAAGCAGCTTCACCTGTGTCTTTAAATATAATTAATAAAACCGTTAATTCAGTCCACTCTAAGCAGGCTCTTAAATCACAGCAGCCGCAGGTTAGCCTGCCTTACATTTCGCTGGCTAATAATTTAATTATTGTTGTCTCCTATCCTCTGTTTGATCTGGCAGGGAATTATTATGGTTATATTGGTGGTAGCTTTTACTTAGAGCAGCAGAGTATTTTAAATGCCTTGTTAAAACAGCATAGTTACGATGGCGGGGCTTACTTTTATGTGGTTGCTGATAACAAAATCTTACTTTACCATCCTGATTCTAAGCGCATTGGTGAGCAAGTATCTAATAACCTAGTAATAGAGCGAGTGTTGCAAGGTGAACGTGGTTACACTCGGATTTTAAATAGTCAAGGAACAGCTATGCTTGCTGGGTTTGCGCCCGTTAAGCTCGCGAATTGGGGGATTGTTGCCCAGCGAAGTGAAGCGACAACACTTGCAAAACTAGATACTTTTCAAGGGCAGGTGCTTAAGCGAATGTTACCCATAGTACTCATTACTTTTTTATTAATTGCTATGTTAGCTCACTATATTGCTAAGCCGTTAAGGTTATTAGCCGATAGCGCTAACTTATCAACCGATAAGAAAAACGTAGAGCACCTCAAAGGTATTAAGTCTTGGTACTTTGAAAGTCAGCAGCTTAAATATGCAATGCTAGAAGGCGTTCATACTTTGCAATCGCAAATGGGGCAATTACGTCAAGATGCACTCACCGATCCGCTAACTGGCGCGCATAATAGGCGGGGCTTAAACATATTGCTTGAAAACCTAATGGATAAGCAAATACCGTTTGCTGTGCTTGAAATTGATATCGACTTTTTTAAACGGGTTAATGATACGTTTGGCCATGATACGGGTGATGAAGTATTAAAAACCCTTACTCATATTATACAGTCGTTATCGCGCAAGCATGATATTGTGGCACGCACTGGTGGAGAAGAGTTTTTACTGGTGTTGCCAAACGAAAATAGTGATAGTGCATTTGTTATTGCTGAGCGTTTACGCAACCAAGTAGCCACCACATTGATGGCAAAAGTAGGCTATATAAATGTATCGATTGGTATCGCTACTTGGCCACAGCATAGCGATGATATTAACCAAGTATATAAATGCGCTGACAAAGCGCTCTATCACGCTAAAGAAACGGGTCGTAATAAAAGTGTGATCGCCAGCTAAAATTAAATTTATTTTTAAAAATTAACTTACCTTAAGTTTTATTTAAGTTTCACTGATTAAATTTTATCTATAGATTTAATACAGGCGATGCTTATATGCAACTAGCTCAACATCATTCCTCAGCTGCGCTGTTTCAACAGCCTTTTCATTTTGTTAGTGCTACGCAAAGTGATAAACACCGTCAGCGCCTTGAAAATACAGTAAAACAAGGCTTTTTCGCTGCGTATAATGCAAGCCTAACCTCATTTATGCCATTACTCTGTCAGTATAAAACTGTGCAAGGGCATTGCACATTAGGGCTCAGAAACGCCACTTCCCCTTTATTCATTGAACAATATTTAGCTGCGGCCATTGAACAATTTTTACCATCAGGTACACCGCGAAATAAGGTGTTTGAGCTAGGTAACCTTTGCTCAACACATCGTAAAGCCACGTTATCTCATTTTATTATTGTAAATGAAGCTTTGCGCGGCTTTGGCGCGAGCTACTTAGTGTTTTGCGCTACCAAAAAAGTACGCGCCTTACTACGCCTACTAGGTGTTACCTGCAACGAAATTGCACTGGCTAATAGCACTGTAGTAGAACAGCCAAAGAGCTGGGGTAGCTATTATGAGAATCAGCCTACGGTGTGCATTGTTAATTTAGCGCAGGCACATCAGCAAGTACTTAACACACCCATGCTGTTAAATATTAAACAGCAAAATACACAACAAATTAATGCCTTGATGACTGCGTTGGAGAGCTTATGAGCCTATTAAATAATATTAATAAGGTAGCGAATGAGCCAGTGGTTGTTAGTTACTTAGCCAATAAAGTGATGCCTATTAGCGTTTTGGAGTTACAACAAGAAACTAATAAGCTGACAGCTATTTTTAACGCTTTAGATTCTGGTGTAATTGCCTTCCAGCTTGATAATACTCCAGCTTGGCTGGTTGTTGATGCCGCAACCAGTGCTGCAAACAAGGTTGCGGTGCCTATCGCCCATTTTTTTAGTCAGCAGCAAACACAGTATGTGCTAGCGCAATGCGGTGCGCAGTTTTTTATTAGTGATATGCCTCGTCATTCGCTTGGTAAGCATTCATTGTCGGTAACATTATTTGAGCATTATACCCTTTATATTTATCAGCTCGATGCAATTGAGCCCGTGGACTATTTTACTGGTACGCAAAAAATTACATTTACTTCAGGTTCTACTGGCGAGCCAAAAGGGGTGTGCTTATCAACACAAAGCCAGATGCAGGTAGCTCAGTCATTATGTGAGCAAATAAACATTAGTAACCCCGTGCATTTATGCTTACTTCCGCTGCCAGTACTATTGGAAAATATAGCGGGTGTGTATGCGCCTTTGTTAAGTGGCGGTTGTGTACATTTAATGCCGCTAAACGAATTAGGTTTTGTTGGCTCAGGGTTAAAAAACCCTAACAAACTCATTGGTGCAATCGATAGTGTAAAACCTAACACCCTTATTTTAGTGCCTGAGTTATTAACGTGTTTAGTTGCCTTTGCAAAACAAGGCTGGCAGCCACCAAAGTCACTTAAGTTTATTGCTGTTGGCGGAGCACGGGTTAGTGAATCTTTAATTTTAACTGCACGAGAATATAACCTACCGGTTTATCAAGGGTATGGTTTGTCTGAGGCTGCTTCAGTAGTGAGTTTAAACACCCCCAACTATGACGACATAAATAGTGCTGGTGAAGTATTAGGGCACGTTGAAACGAAAGTTGAAAATGATGAGTTATTTATTAAAGGAGCGTTATTTTTAGGGTATTTAAATCAAGCGCCGCATAACCCAAATACCTGGTACGCCACTGGCGACTTAGTATCTAAGCGTAATAATAAGCTGTACATAAAAGGGCGAGTAAAAAATCTGATCATCACCAGTATGGGGCGTAATGTTAGCGCCGAATGGCCTGAATCATTAATTTTAAGCCAAAGTGCGATACAGCAAGCGGTGGTGTTTGGTGAAAGCCAGCCATTTTTAAGCGCGCTTATTTATGCGGCTCCCGGATTTAGTGATGAGCAATTAAAAGCACATTTAAAAACAGTAAACCAGCAACTTCCTGACTACGCACAGATTAAAAAGTGGCATCGTTTGGCCCAACCTTTAAACGAGCAGCAAGGATTATTAACCGCTAATAATCGCCCTAAACGAGCGGCAATTAGCCAGCACTACAGCCCTATTTTTGAACAGTTTTACCGACTTGGAGAAGTGATCCATGAGTGATTTTTTTAATACATTAAAAGCACAAACTCAAAACGAGCGTGAGTACTTATTAGCTGCGCCAATTATACAGCGTGTATTTAACGGACAAGCAACGCTTGAAGAGTATGCCTCGTTTTTAGCGCAGGCTTATCATCATGTAAAACACACTGTTCCTTTAATGATGTCACTTGGCGCACGTTTAACTGATGAGCAAGAATGGTTACGTGAAGCGGTAGCTGAATATATTGAAGAAGAAATTGGTCATCAAGAGTGGGTGCTAAACGACATTGCAGCCTGTGGGTTTGATAAAGAAAGTGTGCGCTATAGTCAGCCACAATTCGCCACTGAAATGATGGTGTCGTATGCCTACGATAGTATTGCACGTAAAAATCCGCTTAGCTTTTTTGGTATGGTTCACGTATTAGAGGGGACCTCAATTGCGCTTGCTGATGGAGCCGCATCAAACATAGCGAATGCAATAGGGCTTCCTAAAAAAGCGTTTAGCTATTTAACCTCTCACGGCGCGCTTGATATAGAGCATGTTAAGTTTTTTGAAAACTTAATGAATCAAATTACTGACGAGGCGGATCAGCAGGCTATTTTACATGGCGCAAAATGTTTTTACCGTTTGTACGGCGATATTTTTCGCGCTTTAGACGACGAGCCGTTTTTTAAAGCATCAGCACAAGAGCAACACGCATGAATACCAGCTTATGTGTATTAACTGGTGCGACAGGTGGAATTGGTCAAGCCATTGCCAAAACACTACACGGCCAAGGTTGGCAACTACTCTTGGTGGGGCGAAATAGTGATGCCCTCAATACGCTAAGTAGCCAATGTCCCGGTAGTATTGTTTTTGTGGGGGATTTAACGGTTGCCGAAAACATGTTGGCACTAGCCATTAAAGCCAAAAAATTAGGGGGCGCTAAGTTACTCATAAACAATGCAGGCATTAATGTAATGCAAAGCTTAAGTGCATCGAGTAGTGAGCAAATTGATAATCTACTGAGCACTAACTTAGCCGTCCCTATGAAATTATGTCAGCTGTTTTTAGCGCAATTGCATGCGAATAAAGGCTCCATAGTTAATGTTGGGTCGTCATTTGGCAGTATAGGTTACCCATATCAAACACTTTACTGTGCTAGTAAGTTCGGTTTACGTGGTTTTAGCGAAGCGCTATCACGAGAGCTTTCAGATACACCCGTTAAAGTTAGTTATTTAGCACCAAGAGCAACCGATACAGATATTAATGATGCACAAACCCGAGCAATGAATAAGGCGCTTGGTAATCAAATGGACTCCACACAGTTGGTGGCTGATGAGTTAGTTGCGTTATTAAACTCAAATAAAACCAGACGATTTATTGGCTTTCCTGAGAAACTTTTTGCACGTATCAATGGCGTTTTTCCACGTATTGTGGATAACGCAATTGCTAAACAGCTCCCTAAAATAAAACAGTTTTTAGGTTAATAGAGGATTTATTATGAAAAAATTTACTTTAGTAGCTTATTTAAGCATTGTTAGTGTGTTTTCATCGCCGGTATTTGCAGACGAACAAAGCGATTTACTCGCTATTCAACAGCAGTGGGCGGTCGCTAATTATGAGCTTAAAGATGATGCACAAATCAAAGCCTTTACTCAACTAAGTGAGCAAAGTGCTCAATTTATTGAAAGCTACCCTGATTCAGCAAATAGCTATACGTGGAACGGCATTGTACTGGCCAGTTTTGCTGGCGCAAAGGGTGGGTTAGGGGCGCTGGGCTATGCTAAAGATGCAAAAGCGTCATTAGAGCAAGCCCTTAAAATAGACGACAGTGCTTTAGGTGGCTCAGCGTATGCCAGCCTAGCAACCTTATACAGTAAAGTACCGGGGTGGCCTATTGGTTTTGGTGATGATGACACCGCCGACAAGTTTTTTAAGCAAGCGCTCGCTTTTAACAAAAAAGGCATTGATACTAACTACTTGTATGGTGAGTTTTTATATGACGAGCGTGAATATGAGCAAGCTAAAGCCCATTTGTTAGTTGCGCAAGCAGCAGGTATTCGTGATACTCGTGCTAAAGCTGATAAATATCGTCAACAAGCAATTAGCTCTTTATTAGCTAAAGTAGATAAAAAACTAAAGAGATAACAAAATAAACAATGCATTTATTATTAGTTGAAGATGATCATCTTGTGGCGCAAGGGCTTTGCCGCTCATTGCGCCAAGAAGGCTACAGTGTAGAGCATAGCGCAACGGTTAAGCATGCATTGCAATGCTTAGGCAGTGGTGAAATAGAGTTGGTTATACTTGACCTAGGTTTACCCGATGGTGATGGTTCACAAATTTTAAAGCACATAAAAGCGCAAAAAAAAGTGATTCCGGTGGTTATACTAACTGCACGAAGTAGCATAGATGACAAGGTGCAAGGGCTTGATATGGGCGCTGATGATTATTTAGCTAAGCCATTTGAACCAGCCGAATTATTTGCTCGTTTGCGCGTAGCAAGCCGACGAGTAAATCAAGCTCAGTCGAGTTTATTACAGTGTGGTGAAGTGACTATGGACACGTCAGCGCATAGTGTCACACTCAGCGATGAGCTGCTTTCTCTGCCACGAAAAGAATACATGCTGCTAAAGGCACTATTGGAAAACCAAGGTCGCGTGCAATCTAAACAGCAGTTAGAAAACAAACTGTACCAGTGGGGTGAAGAGGTTGGCTCTAACACCATTGAAGTGCATATTCATCACCTACGAAAAAAATTCCCCAGCGATTTTATTAAAACTCTCCGTGGTATTGGTTATGTCGTGGGAAAGAGATAGCTCACGTGATTAAAACGCCCCTAGATTGCACAAACTTGAATTTACAAAGGTAACCATACTCTATGTCAATTCGTAAGCGTTTAACTCTTATTTTACTATCAATGATGGTGTTAACGTGCTTTTTAGCTTTAGTCAAAGGCTACCAAAAAAGTATGAGCCATGGTGAGCAACTACTTGATAGTGAGCTAAAAGTGGTCGCTGGAGTGTTGATGCAACAGCCTTTATCTATAAACGCCATGGCGCCAAAAATGCAAGAAAGCGCCCAGTTACTGTATCAAATTTGGCAAGCTGGTGAGCTCCTTAGTGGCTCTGACGAATTAAATCTTGATTTGAGCCAGTATCAAGCGGGTTTTCAAACGCTTAATATTGCAGGGCAGCGAATGCGGGTATTCGTTTTTGTCACTTCTTTACGCACCGTGGTTGTTGCCGAGCCGATTGCTAAGCGGTTTGAACTTGCCGAGGCGGTGATTTTATCAGCCATGTTGCCTATGCTTTGGGCGGTTCCTTTGCTTGCGCTATTTATTAGCTTTTTTGTTAAATATGCACTGGCACCATTAACCCGTTTATCAAAACAGTTAGCTCTGCGCCAAGCAAATGATTTCACTGCGATCAATTGGCAGGTGACTGATGAAGAGATAAAACCGGTGATCAGCCGCTTAAACGATTTATTTAAACGCGTAGAAACCGCCTATTTACGAGAGCGTTTTTTTGCCTCTGATGCGGCACATGAATTACGTACTCCCCTGAGCAGTTTAAAAATTAATGTGCATAATTTGGCTGCTCAACAAGGGGATAACCAAGAATTACAAGCCATGACTCAAGGTATTAATCGACTGTCCAATATAGTAGAGCAAATGCTAATACTAGGGCGTACTCAGCCAGAGCAGTGGCAAAAACAGTTTAAGGAGCAATCATTATTAGCGATCACGCAAGAGGTAGTTAGCCAGTTGTATGAAAAAATAGAGGCTAAAAACCACACTATCAGTCTTGAGGGAGATGACTTTATCATTAACGGTGATGAATTTACCTTAGTGACGTTGATTTCAAACCTACTTAGCAATGCCATAAAGTACGCACCAGCCAATGGACAAATAAAAATAACGCTAAAGCAGATGCACAAGCAGCGTATTTGGCAAATAGAAGACAGTGGCCCAGGTATGGCGGACGATCAAAAACAACGGATATTTAACCGTTTTTATCGTGTTGGCGGTGACCAACACCCTTCGGGTGAACAAGGTGCGGGTTTAGGCATGGCAATAGTGCAGCATATTATTGCTATTTATCGCGCTGAAATTCACTTAACGGATAGTGATTTGGGTGGCTTAAAAGTACAGGTAGTTTTTGCAGGAGCTAAATGTGATTAAACGACTTATTAGGCCTTACTTATATTGTTGTGTATTTTTATCATTTAACGCCGCCAGTAAAGACTATCTTATTGTACTTAAAGATCATTTGTTTTACCCCGCAGAAATCGTCGTACCGGCCAATAAAAAGGTACGTTTGTTAATCGAAAATCAAGATAGTACGCCTGAAGAGTTCGACAGTTTCGATCTCAATCGAGAGAAAGTACTTTACCCTAAGCGCAAAAGCGTTATTTATATCGGGCCGTTAATCCCTGGGCGTTATGAATTTTTCGGCGAGTTTTCGCCCAATACGGCGCGTGGTGCTGTCATAGTAACTGAAAAGGAGCGCTCTAATGCTAATAACTAGCCTAGTGATGAGTCTAAACCAGTTACTGCCGGTGGCCATTTTACTTATTTTACTGCAAGTTGTAGCCAAGCAAAGTTTAATGAAATTGCTGGGAGGGCTTATTTTAGGGATCGGGCTTTCATTTTTGTTTGTAAAAAGTGCGCCGTTAATTAGCCCCTTGTTTGACTATCAGGGTTTAGAATATGCCCAAATTGGTTTGTGTATTTTAATTTTTATTAGTGCACTGTACTACGCCATTAAACAAGCAACAGCTGCTTTTATGATTGCGATTATCAGCGTAATGACACTTTATTTAAGTCACTACATTATTTACCTGATTGGCTTTTGGCAAAACAACGAAGCGGCTCAAAGTTTATTTATTGGCACTTTTTTAGGCTTGGGAATATGTAGCAGCTTTAGCGTGTTGTTGTATTTTTTATTGAGTGCAACCAAACAGCGCTTTGGGCTTACCCCTTTATTAGTATTGTTGGCATTAAATAGTGGTGCAAAACTAGTAGTGGCACTTGATTTAGCAAGCCAAATTGATTTGATAGCAACAACGGTAACCGTATGGGATTTACGTGACATTTTAACCGAAAACTCAGAGTTTGGACGAGTATTGCGCGCTCTGATTGGTTATGAGGCTACGCCTAATTTAACCAGTGTTTTAAGTTATGCGCTGAGCAGCGTGTTATTTTTATCTGCTTGTTATTTTATTCCTAAATTAATCACTAAGGAAAAACCATGAAAGCAATAAACCTATTTGCAGCCACTGTATTAATTGGTTTTTGTTTATTAATACCTAAGCTCGTTTATGCTGATGGCATAGTGGTAGATAAAGTTTATCATCCGTATGTGTTGCCGTTTGAGCGCGAGCTAGAATGGCGGCTTGTGTCGCATCAAACTGATAGTGGTAATATTTTAGCGCAGCGCGTTGGCTTAGGCGGCGCAATAAACGACACCATGGCATTGGAAGGCTACATCGTGGGTGAGCGCGATGATAACGGTGACTTTGGCTTGCAAGCGTATGAGTTAGAGCTTCGTTGGCAGTTAATAGAGCAGGGCAGGCTATGGGCTGATTGGGGCGCGTTATTTGAATTTGAAAAACAGCATGACGCCGACGCATACGAAGCAACCTCCGGTTTTGTAATTGAAAAAGAGTTTGGGCGTGCAAGCCTCACCATGAATGCTTTTTTAGTATACGAATGGGGGCAAGATATAGAAAACGAATGGGAAAGCGAGTTTAGAGCGCAATATCGCTACCGATACTTGTCTGCTTTTCAGCCCGCGGTTGAGGTTTATCTTGGTGAAGACTTTGTGGGTATTGGCCCTGGGTTTATAGGCTTGCACCGCTTTGATGGACAAAAACAATTAAAGTGGGAAGCCGGTTTTATTACTGAAATCAGCCAGTCAGAGAAGAATCATAGTTTTAGAATGGCGTTAGAATTTGAATTTTAAGCTGCTTAAACAAGTGCTTAACATGTAAAGTGAGTTGCGAGGGTTATTTTATTAATTAAATCGCGTAAAGGGTTGACTTGTCGCAGTAACTCTATATAGTAGGCCGCAGCTAGAAAGAAAGCATGATAATTTATAAATCTCCATTTCGTTGTTGTATAAGTAATACTTGTAGTACCGTCCTGAAGTTTTTAAGTACCATCTCATTTTTTGCTACACCGCCCATTAGGGCACAATTTAATTTTTTATATCAGGAATAATACTATGTCTAACATTGTATCAGGTACAGTTAAGTGGTTCAACGAGTCTAAAGGTTTTGGTTTCATCGAGCAAGAAAACGGTCCAGACGTTTTCGCACATTTCTCAGCAATCAAAAGCGAAGGTTTCAAAACTTTAGCTGAAGGCCAACGTGTAGAGTTCACTCTTTCACAAGGTCAAAAAGGTCCTCAAGCTGATAACATCACAGCTCTATAATTTTACTTTTTAAGTAAAATGAAAAAAAGCGCTTAAGGCGCTTTTTTTGTGCCCAAAATTTAAGAACATCCCACCACCGCTTTAACATTCCCGTCATTTTATTTCTATTTACGTCATCTGCTATTTTAACATTACAAACAGCGTTATAAATTAATAGTCTCTACGAGTTTTCTAGGTTAAAGTTATTACTTAAATCATAGGGGGTGTGTATCTATAAATTTATACTATTAGCTTTTGTGCTGTTATTTAGCCAAAAAATTCAGGCTGCTGAGCCTAAACTGGTTATTTATACCGAAAGTTTTCCTCCGTATAACTTTCAAGATGGCACTGGCCAATTGGTGGGTATCAATCATGACATAGTAAAAGATACCTGTGCCCGTGCAGCGCTAGAGTGCGAGTTTATAATGCTACCTTGGAAGCGTGCTTACCACTTAGTGCAAAGTAACCCGCAGTCAGCCATTTTTTCTTTGGCAAAAACGCAAGAGCGAGAGCCTCTTTTTAAATGGGTTGGACCCTTGGTGTCAAATCAAACCTATTTTTATAAATTAAAAACCAGTGAACATATTGTCATGGACGATATCACCCAAGCTAAGAACTATTCGTTAGGCATAGTACGAGGCGATATTTATGAAATGCTGGTGCGTCGACTTGGGTTTGTAGCTGATAAAAACTTATTGTTATTTAGTGAAGCAGACTCATTTATGCGTTTGTTTTTTAAAAAACGTATCGATTTAATTATTGGATCTGACTTTACCATAGGCCATCAAACCGAACCATTTGGCTACTCTAGAGATGATTTAGTAAAGCTTAAACAAATTCATGTAGATGAGCTAAAAGGCAATTATATTGGTTTTAATAAAGCTGCTTCACCTGCGATTGTAGAACGTTTTAATCAAGCTCTAAAGCAACTTAAAGCAGAGTCTGGCTATGAACCTTACATTAAACGTTATGTAAAAAATTAAAGCTTTAGGTCGGGTAAGCGTAGAAAAGCTCAAAAAGTTCCCGCTTAATAATGCCTATATTACCTCTTTACAACCATTTATCCTTGTTAACTTCGCACTCTCAAGCGCCTTGTAAAGGGCTGACAATTAAATGCTTCTGCAGTTACACAGTTGTTCATATTTTTTAGAGAGTGCAATGATGGCTTTTAATGGCGTAAGGAGTGCGTGAATGAAGGTTTAGCAAAGGATAACTTTGGGGGCCAGTTGTTGAGGATTTAAAAGTAGGGGGGCTAAAACGATAAAAGGGCCTTGCGGCCCTTGGTGAAGTATCGTTCAAGTCAGATAGTGCTTTAACCCCTTAAAGCGCTATCCTATTGTTTTGCAACAGATGGATCATCTCATTAAGTTTCTAAGCTAGCGAGAGGAAAAACCCAGCAATTGCTGCGCTCATAAGGTTAGCCATAGATCCTGCTAACACTGCTCTGAGCCCTAAGCGTGCGATATCCTTTCGCCGACTAGGCGCCATACCGCCTAATCCACCTAGTAAAATGGCTATCGATGATAAGTTAGCAAAGCCACACAATGCAAAAGTAACAATTGCTTGTGTATGCGCACTTAACGTATCGCGATAATTTATAAAGTCTAAGTAAGCAACAAACTCATTTACCACTAACTTTTGACCAATAAAGCTGCCGGCTATAATTGCCTCATTCCACGGTACTCCTAGTAACCATGCAACAGGGGCAAATAAGTAGCCTAAAATTTCTTGTAGCGTTAATGTAGGGTAATCAAATAACCCACCAATACCGCCTAATAAACCGTTTAATAAAGCAATTAACGCAACGAAAGCAAGTAGCATTGCACCTACGTTAAGCGCCAACTGCATACCGTTTGCTGCGCCTGATGCTGCTGCATCAATAACATTAACCGGTTTGTCATCGCCTAAATCTATCTCGGCTAAATCATCTTTAGGTGTTTCTGTCTCTGGCACTATCATTTTTGCCATTAAGAAACCACCTGGTGCCGCCATAAAGCTGGCTGCAATTAAATACTTAAGGTCAACACCAATAATCACATAACCGGCCATTACAGAGCCTGCTACGGTGGCTAAACCACCAACCATTACGGCAAACAATTCCGACTTGGTCATGGTTGCAATAAACGGTTTAACAATTAAAGGCGCTTCAGTTTGACCAACAAAAATATTTGCTGTGGCTGAAAGCGACTCGGTGCGTGAGGTTTTCAATAATTTTTGTAAACCGCCACCCAAAATTTTAATAATCCAATCCATAATGCCTAAGTGATATAACACAGCAACCAACGCTGAGAAAAACACAATAACGGGCAATACTTGAATTGCAAAAATAAACCCTAGCGTATCTTGCGAAGCTAATGGGCCAAATAAAAAGCTAATTCCATCGTTGGCATAACCAATAACCGATGAAACGGCGCGAGACATACTCGCTAATACATTTTTGCCTGCTTCAAAAAACAGTACAAATCCGCCGATAATCACTTGCATTAAAAATGCGATACCCACGGTTCTTAGTTTTATTGCTTTGCGATTAGTTGAGGCTGCAAAGGCAATGCCTAGTAGCACCATCATGCCTACTAAGCTCATAAATGTTGTCATACAAACGTTTCCCGTTGTTATTCTTGTAAAATGTACTTTATTTTACTTTTTATAATATCAATCGCAACGCGATTCATACCGCCTCGAGTCACAACTAAATCAGCGTTATGCTTTGAAGGCTCAATAAATTGATAAAACATCGGTCTAACAGTTGCTTGATATTGCTCAACAACAGATTGTAATGTTCTGCCTCTTTGTTCCATGTCGCGTTGCATTCGGCGCATTAAACAAATATCTAGCGGTGTATCTATAAACACCTTGATATCAAATTCTTTATTAAGCGCTTTATCGCTCAGTAATAAAATACCTTCTACAATGAGTATTTTAGCCGAAGCCACACGGCGTGTTTTATCGCTGCGTGTATGTTGGGCATAATCATAAGTTGGTACTTCAACAGAGTGGCCATTACGAAGTTGTGTTAAATGCTCAAGCATTAGTTCGTGTTCAAATGCATCAGGATGGTCGTAATTCGTTTGCGTACGATGTGCCATCGGCAAATGCGATTGATCCTTGTAATAAGCATCTTCTTCAATAATGGCGATAGCGCCTGGTTCAAGCTCATTTACCAATTCATTATAAATTGTTTGGCTAAATAGAGATTTGCCGGACGCCGATGCGCCTGCAATAGCTATAATAGTTCGTGTCACTAAAGTTCTCACCCACACAGAAGGATATATTGTTGGTAGATCACAATAGCAAAAAAGACACGATTAATCTCTTTTGCTTCGCTTAAGAGTGCAAATTTATAATGTTTAGGTTTTATGAAACAGGACTTATGTCCTGTACGGAAAAATCGAAGAGCAGATAAAGTAACCACCTAGAACAGATGTGAGGTCACAATGGCAAGAGCAATTATCTTAATGGCGGATAGTTTAGGAATTGGCGCAGCACCCGATGCAGATAAATTCGGTGATGTAGGTGCTAATACATTCGCACATTTACTCAAGGCATATTATGACGAAACTGGCAGTAAGCTTTCGCTTCCTAACCTTTCAAAATTAGGGTTAGTTGATGCATGTGAAGCCGCTGGTAAAGAACCCTGTTTAATTGCTGACCGAAATGAGCCACAAGGTGCATGGGGTTATGCAAAAGAGCTTTCAAGCGGTAAAGACACGCCATCGGGTCATTGGGAAATGGCTGGTGTGCCAGTGTTATTTGATTGGGGATATTTCCCAAAAACACAACCGAGTTTCCCACAAGAATTTGTAGACGAGTTTATTGCTCGTACAGGTATTCCGGGCATTTTAGGCAATTGCCATGCATCGGGAACCACCATTTTAGAGCAGCTAGGTGAAGAGCACGTAAAAACAGGTAAACCAATCTGTTACACCTCAGCTGACAGTGTGTTTCAAATAGCCGCGCATGAAGAATCATTCGGCCTAGAGAAGCTTTATCAAGTTTGCGAAATCGCACGGGCGCTGCTTGATGAAATGAATATAGGACGAGTGATTGCGCGGCCATTTTTGGGTTCAAATAGTCAAGACTTTGCCAGAACCGGTAATCGTCGTGATTATTCAGTATTACCGCCTTCGCCAACATTGCTTGATGTACTTGCAAAAGACGGTGGCGAAGTAATCAGTATTGGTAAAATTTCAGATATTTATGCGCACCAAGGCATTACCCAAAAGCATAAAGCGCCAGGGTTAATGAACTTGCTAGAAAAAACCAGTGAAGTGATGGCCACTGCGCAGGATCACAGTTTAATTTTTACCAATTTAGTTGATTTTGATGAAAAGTTTGGCCATCGCAGAAATCCTGTTGGCTATGCTAAAGCGCTAAAAGAGTTTGATGATTACTTACCAACTATTTTAGATCAGCTAAAGCCAGATGATTTATTAATGATCACCGCCGATCATGGCTGTGACCCGACCTTTCCAGGGTCTGAGCACACTCGTGAATATGTGCCAGTTATTGCTTATCAGCCAGGAATGAACAACACGCCACTGGGTGAACGCAATAGCTTTGCTGATATCGGTCAAACACTTGCGCAATGGTTTAACCTTAAAGCGTTAGAATATGGTGATGGCTTTATTGATAAGCTGAACACAGTTAAATAACTTAGAAATACGCTCGCTATTTTAAAGTAATAGGGCTTTTAGCCAAACAAAAGGAAAACAATCAATGAGTACTCCGCATATCAGTGCAAACGTAGGTGATTTTGCCGAAACAGTATTAATGCCAGGCGATCCGCTACGCGCACAATATATTGCTGAAAACTTTTTAGATGATGCAGTGCAAGTAACTGGCGTACGTAACATGTACGGCTTTACAGGAACTTACAAAGGTAAGCCAGTGAGCATTATGGGTTCTGGCATGGGCATTCCTTCAATGTCAATTTATGCTCGTGAACTTATTGTTAGTTTTGGCGTTAAAAATATTATCCGTATTGGTACCTGTGGTGGTATTGGCAGCGATATTAAAATTCGCGACGTAATCTTTGCACAAGGTGCAAGCACAGATTCTAACGTGAACCGTGCCCGCGTTCGTGGTACTGACTTTGCAGCGATTGCTAACTTTGATTTACTTTTAAACGGCGTTAATGCGGCTAAAGATTTAGGCATTGATGCAAAAGTAGGTAACGTATTTACTACCGATACTTTCTATCAAGCTGATGACACTTTCTACAAAGACCTAGACAAACTAGGTGTACTTGCGGTTGATATGGAAACAGCTGGCCTATACGGCGTAGCAGCAGAGTATGGCGCAAAAGCAATGGCATTATTTACCGTAAGCGATCACGTGATCACCGGCGAAGCAACACCTGCAGATGAGCGTCAAACCACGTTCAACGAAATGGTTAAAATTGCATTAGAGTCTATCTAGTCTTAAACAGTTCCTTGGTAACGTATTCACTAAGTTTTGGAGACACGCCCAAAGTGAAGTGAGACTAAACCCCCAAAGCCGCATTTTATGCGGCTTTTTTTATGCCTGAATTTAGGTGCGGGATGCGAGCCAAGGGCTTCGAGCTACGAGCTTTATGTTCCTAGGTTTTAGCACTAGCTCGTTGCTCGATACTCGAAACCCGTAGCCCGTTGTGTTCTCATTTATTTCCCTGTCAGTATTTATAACTTAATGCTAATGTTTAAGTTATAAAGCTTGCCTTTAAAGTGAACAATTTTAAAGTTTTAGCTGATAGCTGAAAAACGTCTTAAACTCTGGAGTAACTATGTCTAATTGGATTGATGCGACAGTAAAGTCAGTCAAATGGTGGAATGAATCGTTATTTAGCATAACCGTTCACGCCGATGTAGAGCCGTTTAAAGCAGGGCAATTTACAAAGCTCTCTATTATGGACGGTGATAAACGTATCGCTCGCGCCTACTCTTATGTTAATGCACCACAAAGTCCTGATTTAGAGTTTTACCTCATCAATGTGGTTGATGGTTTACTATCTTCTCATTTAGCCACACTCAAACCAGGTGACACCGTATTAATAGAGCGCCGAGCAACTGGCTTTTTTACTCTAGATGAAGTGCCTGCGAGTGAGCAATTGTGGATGCTTAGTACAGGCACAGCTATTGGGCCATTTTTATCAATGTTACAGCAGAGCGAAGTATGGCAAAAATACAAACACATAAATTTAGTGCATGGTGTACGGCAAAATAGCGATTTAAGCTATCAGGAGCTTATTAACAAACTAATAAAATCACATCCTAGTCAACTCAACTATATTCCGGTTGTTAGCCGTGAGGTGCCTTTACAAGGCTTAGCAGGCAGAATTACCACTGTGATTGAAAATAATGCTTTATATGAGCACGTGGGATTATGGGCTACACCAAATAATGCCCAATTTATGCTGTGTGGTAATCCGCAAATGGTTAAAGACACCACAGAGTTATTATTGGCTCAAAATTATAAGCGTAATCGTCGAAAAGAGCCGGGACATATCACGGTTGAGCAGTATTGGTAGCTAGCTATAACGTTATAATAACTATCTCAGAGGCCTAAAATTTGCTATGTTGCGCTTTAATTGTATTTAGTCTTCGTACTTAGGAAATCCATGAAATCTTTATTTATTATTTGTGCCTGTTTATTGGCCGCTTTCA
Organism: Pseudoalteromonas sp. S1610; assembly: GCF_005887465.1. Classification (GTDB taxonomy): domain Bacteria; phylum Pseudomonadota; class Gammaproteobacteria; order Enterobacterales; family Alteromonadaceae; genus Pseudoalteromonas; species Pseudoalteromonas undina. Next base: position 26,507 of record NZ_PNDI01000010.1, read on the forward strand.
CGTTAAATAGTCATGCTATAGAGCAATCAACACCGCTGGACGAGACTAAACAAACACAGCAAAAAAATGCAGCGCAACAACAAGACGCGCTTGATACATTAAGCCAAGAGGCTAATACACCAAAAAAGCCGGTCGTTGATAAAGTAAAAGCAGATGACTCTCAAGTACTTGGCAGCGAATCTACAAAGCCCGTTCAGCAGCCTAATAGCAAAGCGGATAAAGCCCAGGCTGTTGCGCAAGCTGAGCAAGCAGTCACACAAGCAAAAGAAGCACTCACAGCAAAGCAACAAGCCAAAGCAAAACAGTCGCGTGAGTCACTTGCTGTTGTTGAGCAATTAGTAAATGCTTACAACGCGCGTAACATTGAAGAATTTATTCGCATGTATGATGAAGATGTTGAGTTTTATATTTTCCCGAATGAGCTATTATTTAAAGGTAAAGAAAAACTAATAGCGCGTTATGGCATTATGTTTAAAAAACTTAAGTGTCTGCACTCATCACCAATCAAGCGTATTGTGCATGGTGATATTGTAATAGACCATGAACTGTCAGAAACCTGTTCAACGGATGCGAACGTTATAGATAAACGTTCAGAGCTTATATCAAGTTATCAGATCAAAGATGGTAAAGTGGTTAGGGTTTTATTTTTTAGGTAATTATTAATTATGCAGCTAAGTGACGAGAAAAAAATTCGTGTAATGTATCGAGTAGAGCCAGGTTGTTTAGGCCCTGATGGCGTAGACCACATTGAAGACTTTTGTCGCTTTGCGAACAAGCACATTAAATCGCCTTATTATGCGCAGTTATTATTTTTACCTCGATACGACAAGCAAAAAGATGAGCGCCAATACAGCGTTAAAAACCGCAATTTATCTCAGGTGCAGGCTAAAGCGTACTTAAATCATTTTGAAATTGACATAGAAGACTTTGAAGAGCAGCTAGACGAGCTGCTCTCTAAATCAATAGACTTATACTTCAAACGCTAGGGTCAGCAGACCCTAAGCTTCGTTTGAAACAATAGCATTAAAGCTATCGTTATCATGTAGGCTGGCAAAAGCACTTTCGTGAAGTAGCTCGTTTCGTAAGTTAGGCGAGTATTCAAGAGACATTTTTATATCAGCTAGGGCATCTGCATGTTCATGTGTTAAAGCATACGCACAGGCTCTTTGCCAATAGGCGTAACCATAATCACTGTCTATATCAATGGCTTGATTGCAAAGCTCAATGGCTTGCTCAGTTTCATTTAGCTCTAATAATGCATCCGCTTTGTAGGCAATGGCTTCTACATCTTCTGGTTTACGTTTTAAAATTTCATCGAATATTTCAATTTTATTGGCAATATCACTTTCTAGGTTGGCTCGCATCCATAACGAATGAACTTCGTTGGTGATCGATATACGTTCTTGGTTACTGAGTATTTCTTCAGAACGTACACGCAGTTTTTCTTCTAAAATTTTCAAGCGGTCTTCGTACTCGTCAGTAATAACACTAACTCGAGTATTTACTATATCTTCTACTTTATTTTTTACATCACGTAGTGAATTCCAGCCCACCAATACTAAAATAGAAGCAGTGGCAGTAATAATAAAAAATACATTATTAATGGTATCTGTGGTGTAGGTAAGCGCCCGATCGGCGGTGTCTAACTGTGCATGCGTAACTTGTTTGGTTACGTCTTCACGCAGTTTTTGTTGATCTTGGCGAACCGACTTTAATTCGTCGAGAATATAACGCTCAAGTAATGGCTTATACATTGGCTCTTTTAGCTGCGCTAATTCACGTTGCTGTTGCTCATCCAAGGTCGCGGTGTTTTTATCAGCAGCTTGCACTGCAGATGAAGCACCTATAAAAACAATAAATAGTAAAAAATAAAAACGCATTGATATGCCTAGTTAAAAAATTAATTAATCGCTTTGTTAACTCTAACATGCGCACATCATTGGTACTAGGGTGAGTATAGGGAAGCTGGCATTAACTTGGGTGGCAGTAATTATAGGCAAAAAAAACCAGCCCAAGGTGGGCTGGAAAAAACTACATCAACATCTCAGGGAACAATAGGAGATAAGGCCTAGTGTATATGTGCCTACCTGAATTTTTACTTAACTAAATTCAAATAGTTAAAAATAGGGAAGAAATAAAGGTGCATAAATAGTTTATACACCTTTTATAACTATAATTTCATGGCGAAGGGGGGTATTCCACTGTGCACTTAAGATAACCTAAGTCACTTTCAAACCCTTCAGCATACATTACGTGGCTATTTTTAATAACGATCATCTATTTTATAAAAAGTTTTAATATTAAGCACACAACTGGCAGCACCATCATATTTATAAATGATTGTAATCGTTTTAAAGCATCGTCTTGCGCTAGCGTATCAAAGCCGCTACACGTATATTGAATAAGCAGAGACCGTACACGTCATTAATATAATGGCAAAAAAATAACAGCGCTCCCACTTGGTGAATGCCAAAAGCAGTAAGCATGGGCGTTTTTATTTATATTTAAAAAGGAGCTCAATATGGATAATCATAAAGCGGGTAAATGCCCAGTTATGCATGGCAGTAATACCACAACTGAAAACACCAATACAGATTGGTGGCCAAATTCACTAAATTTAGACATCCTTCATCAGCACGATAGTAAAACTACCCCCTACGATAGCGACTTTAATTACGCCGACGCTTTTAATTCACTCGACTTAGAGGCACTTAAAATCGACCTAAAAAATTTAATGACTCAAAGCCAACCGTGGTGGCCAGCCGATTGGGGGCACTATGGTGGTCTGATGATCCGTATGGCGTGGCATGCTGCGGGCTCGTATCGTTTAGCGGATGGCCGAGGCGGTGGCGGTACGGGTAATCAACGTTTTGCTCCACTTAACTCATGGCCCGATAATGCCAACCTCGACAAAGCTCGCCGTTTGCTGTGGCCAATTAAAAAGAAATACGGCAATAAGCTTTCATGGGCTGATCTGATGATTTTAGCCGGTAATATGGCGTATGAATCAATGGGACTTAAAACCTTTGGCTTTGCTGGCGGCCGTGAAGATATTTGGCATCCAGAAAAAGACGTTTACTGGGGTGCAGAAAAAGAATGGCTGGCCCCAAGTGATGAGCGATATACCCAGGTTGATAAACCCGATACCATGGAAAACCCATTAGCAGCAGTACAAATGGGCTTAATTTATGTAAACCCAGAAGGGGTTAATGGCAAGCCCGATCCACTTAAAACCGCAGATCAAGTTCGCGAAACCTTTGCCCGCATGGCCATGAACGACGAAGAAACCGCAGCACTCACCGTTGGTGGCCACACTGTAGGTAAAACTCACGGTAATGGTAAAGAAGAAAACTTAGGCCCTGAGCCAGAAGCTGCCGACGTACACGAGCAAGGCCTTGGTTGGAATAACCATAAAACGCGTGGCATTGGCCGTGATACCATGACCTCAGGTATTGAGGGCGCATGGACAACTTACCCAACTAAATGGGATAACGGCTATTGTAAATTGTTGCTCAATTACGAATGGGAGCTAACAAAAAGCCCTGCCGGTGCTCATCAGTGGGAGCCGGTTAATATTAAAGAAGAAGATAAACCCGTTGATGTGGAAGACTCATCAATTCGTTTAAACCCAATAATGACCGATGCGGATATGGCAATGAAGCTAGACCCCGCATATCGTAAAATTATTGAGCGCTTTAATAACGATTTTGAGTACTTTACTGACGTATTTGCTCGCGCATGGTTTAAGTTAACCCACCGTGATTTAGGGCCAAAATCGCGCTATTTAGGTGCCGATGTACCAAGCGAAGATTTAATTTGGCAAGATCCAATTCCAACGGTTGATTACACCCTAAGCGACGCTGAAATAACCGACTTAAAAGCGAAGCTACTTAATTGTGGATTAAGTGAAACCGACTTAATTAATACCGCATGGGACAGCGCACGTACTTATAGAGGCTCCGATCACCGTGGTGGTGCTAATGGCGCTCGTATTCGCCTTGCTCCGCAAAATAACTGGCAAGGTAACGAACCTGCGCGTTTAGCCAAGGTACTTAGCGCACTTGAAACACTGCAAGCGAGCTTAACTAAGCCTGTTAGTATGGCTGATTTAATTGTACTTGGCGGCACCGCTGCAGTAGAGCAAGCCGCTAAAAAGGCCGGGGTTGATGTAACCGTACCATTTGCCCCAGGGCGTGGCGATGCAACTGATGATATGACCGACGCCGAGTCATTTGAGCCATTAGAGCCAATTCATGATGGTTTTAGAAACTGGTTGAAAAAAGACTACGCTGTATCCGCCGAGGAGCTATTACTGGAGCGCAGCCAATTAATGAGCTTAACCGCGCCAGAAATGAGCGTGTTACTAGCTGGTATGCGCGTACTGGGCACTAACTATGGCAATAGTGAGCATGGCGTATTTACAGACAACGTAGGCGTACTGAGTAACGACTTCTTTGTTAATTTAACTGACATGAACAACCGCTGGGAACCTGCAAGTAAAGGCGAGTACAACATAGTTGATCGCGCAAGCGGTAAAACCAAGTACACGGCTACGCGGGTTGATTTAGTGTTTGGTTCAAACTCAATTTTACGTGCATTGGCAGAGTTTTATGCTCAAGACGATAACAAAACCCGTTTTGTACACGACTTTATAAATGCATGGGTAAAAGTAATGAACGCCGATAGGTTTGATATTAAATAAACCTGAGTAATATTTAAAAAGGAGCAGTAATGCTCCTTTTTTTTATTATTTGAAAGTTACGAGCTGTGGGCAACGGGCTGTGAGGCGCGAGCTAGTGCTAAAATCTGAAACCTTTATCCTTTAACCTACTCTTTCAGCGCAGCGCCTCATAACCTCAGTGGTGAATAAATCACTTAAAAATTATTTGCACAAACAGCAAAGAATGGGTGCAAATGAGCAAAAAAACACAGCCTTTCTTTACTCTTTTATAAATAAACTACCAAGCACAATTCTGCCGAACCCCGAACCCCAGAACAAAAAAACGGCGCTTAAATAAGCACCGCTTTTAAAATGGTTTAGGCTATTTCTTTAATCTTTAATCTTTAACCTAGCTATTAAGCTACTTTATTTTCTTCACAGCTTGCTAGGTATTCGTCAAACGTACCTTGGAAGTCAATCACTTGCTTGTCTTTAATATCAACAATACGCGTTGCTAGTGACGATACAAACTCACGGTCATGGCTTACAAAAATAAGCGTGCCTTTAAAGTCTTTTAGGGCATTGTTAAGCGCTTCAATGGCTTCCATATCCATGTGGTTTGTTGGTTCATCCATTATTAGTACGTTAACGTCTTGCATCATTAACTTACCGAATAACAAACGGTTTTTCTCACCACCTGAACAGTTACGGGCTTTTTTATTTGAATCGTCTGCGGTAAATAATAAACGCCCTAACATGCCACGAACCATTAAATCGTTGTGTTTAGCAGTGCGCCACTGCGACATCCAATCAAATAAAGTTAAGTCGTTATCAAAGTCTTTGCTGCTGTCTTGTGGGCAGTAACCAAAGGTCGCGTTTTCTGACCATTTAACTTCACCGTGTAAACTTTCAAGCTCGTTAACTAAACAACGTAAAAAGGTGGTTTTACCCACACCGTTTTCGCCAATTACCGCAAGCTTTGCACCCGCTTCAAGCAATAAGTCGCCGCCGGTAAATAATGTTTCACCGTTAAACCCATGGCCAAGCTTGGTTAGCTCAAGCGCTTGGCGATACATTTTTTTGCCTTCGTCAAAGCTCAGTGACGGGCTCATACGGCTTGATGCTTTAACTTCATCAAGCTTAATTTTGTCCATTTTTTTAGCACGCGAGCTGGCTTGTTTTGCTTTAGAGGCATTAGCACCAAAACGGTTAACAAAGTCTTGTAGCTCGTCTATTTCAGCGCTTTTTTTCGCGTTTTCAGCTAATAACTGTTCGCGTTGCAAGCCTGAGGCTTCAAGGTACTTTTCGTAGTTACCTGGGTAAATACGCAGCTCGCCGTAATCAATATCGGCCATGTGCGTACATACCGAGTTTAAAAAGTGACGGTCATGGGAAATAATAATCATGGTACATTTACGTTGGTTAAGCTCATTCGCAAGCCACGTAATAGTATGAATATCCAAGTTATTGGTTGGCTCATCAAGTAGCAAAATATCAGGATTAGCAAATAGCGCCTGTGCTAAAAGCACACGCAATTTCCAACCAGGGGCTACGTTTGCCATTAAACCATAATGAAATTCTTTATCGATACCCGCATCAAGTAGTATTTCTTCTGCGCGGCTTTCTGCGGTGTAACCGTCCATTTCAGCAAATACACTTTCAAGCTCGGCTACTTTCATGCCGTCTTCTTCGCTCATTTCAGGCAACGAATAAATACGGTCGCGCTCTTGTTTTACTTTCCAAAGCTCAACGTCGCCCATAATTACCGCGTCAACTACGCTGTATTGTTCAAACGCAAACTGATCTTGGCTTAGGTTACCTAATTTTAGCCCCGGCGTAATAGACACATTACCTGCACTAGGCGTAAGCGCACCGCTTAAAATTTTCATAAATGTCGACTTGCCGCAGCCGTTAGCGCCAATTAAACCGTAACGGTTACCGTTACCAAATTTAGCTGAAATGTTTTCAAACAACGGCTCTGCGCCAAACTGCATCGTAATATTTGCGGTGGAGATCAAAAAAAGTAATCCTAGAAAATTAATGGCAGGGTTAAGCTGCAGCAAGGTGCCGCATAAATAAACAAGCGATAGAGTAAATAATAGGCCGCGAATTATACAGATCCACGCCCAAAGATGAAAGGTAAAAGAATAAAGCTTAAAAGCTATAACAGCTGATAAATAGCGTGTATGTTGCTTTTATTTTGTTTAATTAACTCATTTATAGTTTGTAACTCGGCTTGGTTAATAGACTTTTTACTCAACATTAAATGAATAGAACTCTTATTAATAGCCGCCATACTAGTAACAAGCTCAATGCTTGGGTGTTGGTTTAAAAAATATTGTGCTGCTACTTCGTCTTCTATTGCGTAATCCACTCTGTTTTTACTAAGCATTGCAAAGCGTTTATCGGCTGTGGGCATCATAATAACGTGAGCAGGATGATTTTGTTTAAACTGCGCAAATGCAGCGCCATAATAACTACCGCGACCAGTAGCGAGAGTTAAATCTCTATAAAAAATATCGCTTAGGTTATTTATATCAGGAGAGTCGCTATATTTATAAAGGCGCATTATTTCATCGCGATAAGTATCGCTAAAATAGGCATAACTTTGTCTATCAGGGGTTATGCTGGCTGCAAAAACAATATCTATACGGCCTTCTTTTAACTCTTCAAAAGCACGAGCAGAAGTAGGCAGCAACATAAACTTTAAACAAAAAGGTGAGCCGTTAAAAATCGTATTTACCACATCAATTTCAACGCCTGTTAAATTGTTATTAACTGCCACCACATAAGGCGGCCAGTTGCGTTCATTGGTACCCACTTTAAGTGTTTTGGCACAGGCAAATACCTTAAAACTACCAATTATTAGTAATACAACAAAAGCGAGTCTTAGCATTTTATTACTCTAAAGAATGACTACAACTAAGTATACACTAGCTGGCAGATTTATCCCGCTTGTAATAAATAAAGAGCGCGCAGTGCAGGTAGCCCAGTAAAAACAAATGCTGGGGGCTCAAGGGGTTGCAACTAAGCCTAACGACGCTCGATAAGCCTTTAATTGTTTGTTACGGCCAATTTCATCGGTTAACTTATTCCAGCCGGTTTCAATGTTTTCAACCGTTTGGTCTACGGTTTGGTTATGCCTTAAGTATTTAGCTACTTCCGTGTCGAGTATGTCTCTAAAGTAACGGTTGTTTTCAAAAATTCTTAAATCCAGAATAATATTGGCATTATTTACCGTTTTAGAAATAGAGCCTAAATAAAAGCGAAGGGTATTTTCACTCATGCCTTGCTTAAGCCAGCTTTGCTGATTAACCAATTGAGAGGTACGATACGGATTCATGCCCGTGGCCCCTATGGTTACATCTTCATTAGATTGCAAAGGCTGAGTAACATACGACAAGTACTCATAAGCGAGCTTTTTTTTGCCAGCAGTGCTGGCGCGGTTTATTGAGCCTACCCAACCACCAAATGCAGCATAAGGCGCATAGTTAATATCGCCCATGGCAAATGGGCAAAGGGTAGAGTTACATCGCTCAAGCTGGTTTGTTTTACGATTTAATACCTCGGTTGACCCCGGTAATATACTTACCCCCGTTTTGTTTTTTACTTTAGATTCGGGTAATACGGTCATGGTGCCAATATCGCCCCATTCAATAGCTAAAGCGCAGCGCCCATTAATAAACGCATACCTTACATCGTTAGTGTCAAAGTTAAGTTCATCGGCAGAGCCAAATTCGGTGGTTTGTTTATAAATTTGTAAGGCTTTTTTAAATGCCGCGTTATTCACTAACGGCGCCATGGTTTTGGTGTTAAAAAATATCCCCTGCGACGTGCCTTTACTTTGCAAAAAACTACCCGCAATAGACAACAGCGACCAATACGACTGTTCATTGGCTTTTTTAGAAATGCACGAGCCAAAATCACCTTCGCCATCCCCATTCATATCAACCCCATGTAATTGCTTAGCAATAGCAAGGTAATCATCCCAGGTTCTGGGTGGGGTAAGGCCATACTTTTTAAGCACATCGAGGCGGTAATACAGTAAGTGTATATCGCCATCGAGGGGGATAGAGTAAATTTGACCATTATATTTAGAGCTAAAATCTCTAAAAAAGCGCGATACATCATTCCATTGAATTAGAGGATCGGCACTTACGTAAGTGTCTAGGCGCTCTAGGTAATTATTTTGTGCAAAATCAACCATCCACTGCGATGCATAAGCAATAATATCGTACTGGCTGGTTGGCGAGCTTAAATCTTTACTTATTTCATTATATAACTGACCAAAAGGCACCTTGGTTACATTAACTTTAATACCGGTTTGCTGTTCAAACTCTAAGCCCCTTTGTATAAGTGGCTTGCTAATAATAGTGCCTAAATCAACCGTAAGTACATTAAGTTGGGTGTTTGCGTGAAGCACTGTACTGGGTTGGCTTTCTATTTTAGAGAGAGGCAGGTTACTTTGTGCAACGCATTGAAAAACAAAAATTAAGCTTATAACTAAAGCAAATACAACTCTCATAAAAAACTCAACCACAGCAATATGTAATTACTACTCTAGTCTATATTTTGTGGAAAGGGAAAAGGCAGGTAGTTGTAAGCAATAAAAAGCGCTTCTAGCTCACCACTGGCAAGTAACTTAGCAAAACCGGCATCAAAAATTTGTGCTAACTCGCGGCCTTTAGCGTTATCGGTAAAGGCAATGTATTGCTTTATTGGAACTATGTTTTCAATTTGGTACTGCTGTGGGTCAAAGTTTATTGTTGATAACTCAGCGGCATTAGCAATCAAGGTTTGCTGTAGCGCTTTACGGCTATCTAAAAAGAAATCAAGCCTATCAAGCTTGAGCATTTTAACGCCCTCAATCCGCTGAGTAACCTGTTGTAAATCAATCGGCACGTACAAATAATTATTGTAGTTAGATCCCCTTAATGTACCTACCGAGCGGTTTTGTAACGAATACTCACCTTGCCAATTTTTAAATCGGCCTTTTTTAAACATCGCCGACACAAAAGTAATATCGTAATGCCAAACCGGAAAGTACAACCCCTCCACCTCATTTTGCCTTGCACTTAACATAGCATCGGCATTGCCGTTAGCCGTCCACCAATAAGCACGCGACTGAGGCACAATCATAATATTGAGTTCAATCGACTGCGCAGCAAAAATTTTAGTCAGCATATCAACGTAAAGGCCAGAGCCGTCTTTTTCTACCAGCCCGTCAATGGTGTCGGTAGCCAGTACAATTTTTTTAATATCGCTCGACGCCCAACCACTGCTAGGCACGCCTAAACAAAGCGCTAAAAGTACAGCTAAAAACCACCTAACCCTAACATTCATTGTAAGTAACACCTCTGAACTTAAGCACAGCCACACTAGCCAATACATTATTTATACTAGTAAGCGCTGAAGAGCGATCTTATGAGTAAACATAGCACACCTCGCTGACCAATAAATGAACGGTGCAATACGTGTTCATACTATTACACTGCAGGGTAAATAACAGCCATGTTTTTAGTGTGGATTAAGGTAAGTGTTTAATTATTGCTACTCATTCAAATAGCGCCGAGGCGTTTATATAACTTTAATACTTTCAAAGATGTAGAGTTAATAGGTAAAAGTGTAAATAACATTGGTTTATAGCGGTTAAACAGTGCTTTTTTGTAATAAAAACATACTACTTAGGGCGTATATATTGCCGTAGCTCTATATTTTTAAATGTTGATACTGTAGATTAGTTGTAAATGAATGCCAGATTAATAAATAAACCAAGGAGCGGTGAATTTAGTGCCTACTAAAACACTTAATTACTATAATCAACATGCACAAACTTTTAGCGACTCAACGCTTAATGTTGATATGTCGGCGCTTTACGCTGAGTTTTTACCGCTTATCCCTAAACATGGCCATATTTTAGATGCTGGCTGTGGCAGTGCCCGCGATGCTATGTATTTTAAACAGCAAGGTTTTACTGTTAGTGCATTTGATGCAAGCGAAAACATTGCAAAGTTAGCCAGTAATTACTTACATCAAACTGTAGAGGTAAAAGCCTTTCAGCAGCTTAATTGTATAAATATGTACGACGGCATTTGGTGCTGCGCCAGTTTATTACATGTGCCAAAAGTAGAGTTACCGCAGGTGTTTTTAAAGCTACAAAATGCCCTAAAACCAAACGGTGTTTTGTATGTGTCGTTTAAATACGGCACGCAAGAACGCGTGCATAATGGCCGTGAATTTACTGACTTAAATGAAGATGGCCTAACCGCGCTAATTACCCACCACACCGAGCTTAAAATACTAAAACAATGGCAAACGGTTGACCAACGTCCAGAGCGCGAGAGTGAAGTATGGCTCAATGCGTTAATTAAAGCAGTGCCGGTTTTATGATTGGCGCAATGCAGCAGCAACTCGACTTTATTGCCTATATTCAGCGCATGCTGGTTGAGGGAGAGTTCACCGCAACTTATAAATATGCACTATTACATGCTATTGCTGATATTTGCGTAGAACAGCAAAATGAAGATCAGAGTGCTCCAATGGAAATAAAAATCGACACGTTAGTCGATAAATTTATTCAACTTTATTGGAACCACTCAATGCCTTACGCTGCGCACTCTACCGATATTATTACTAATACTGAAGACATGCTGTTAAAGCAAAATAGCCAAGGACAGGCAAAGTTCATCACCGAAATTTACAAACTACAAAATGCAGGTGTGAAAAGTTACAACGCATTCAAAAACTACCAACAATATAACCAAGTAATTAGCTCTCTTAGGCGAACATTTATCGATGGCCCTCTTTGGCGCTTACAGTTACTTTCGGGTAAAGAAGAATGTTTTTTATATCCCCATATACTTTTAGGTAAAGGCAGAGAGCCCAAGCGAATTGTTTTAAATGCTGGTATAGCTCAGTGTTTTAGGCGTTTTTACGATTTGGTTGTACATCTTAGTGTTACTGAATGGATAGAAAAAGTACAAACTATAAAAGCGAATCAAACACTATTAGGATCACAAAGCCAGCTACAAGAGTTCTTGTTTGGCAGTAACAGAACTGCGTTAAAAGTGGTAACTCCACTATTGATAGATATTCAAAAGGGGCTTTGCTTTTACTGCCAAAAGCCAATGAATCTCAAAAACGAAAAAGAAACTAAAAAAACGCCAGAGATCGATCACTTTATTCCTTTTAAGCGCTACCCAAACGACTTAGCACATAACTTTGTTGCTGCGCATGCTGATTGTAATAACAATAAGCGAGACCACCTCGCAGCTTTTGCTCACCGCGACCGCTGGCTAGAACAAAACCTTGATATTCATAAAGCCGAAATAACTAATAAACTGCAACCTTACTTTTATTGCGATGCAGATAAATCGCTTGCAGTAAGCAACTGGGCGTATCAGGTTGCCGAATCAAGCAGTGCAAAATTATGGCTTGGCAAAAACAGTTTCGAACAAGCAAAACCAACTGCTGAGTTGTTTACGTTTCCAAATGCATCCCAACCTGAGTTAAATCAAGTTGCTAAGCCCGAAGTTAGCTTAAAATCAATTGATAACGCATTAAAGCTGCCGTACTTCCCCAATATAAAAATAGCCTGTGGGCATTTTAAAACAGGGGATGAAAGCGATATGGAATTGATGGATGCACCACTTGGCGCGGGCAAGCTCGACCCACAAGTGCATTTTTTAGCACACGCATCGGGTAACTCAATGAATGGCGGTAAGCACCCAATACTTGATGGTGATTTACTGTTACTTGAGCTTATAACACCCGATAAAGCAGGATCGCTACGCGGCCAAATAGTCGCTATAGAGCGGGATGATATAGGCGGGGAAGGGCAGTATTTACTGCGCAAAGTTAATAAATTACCTAATGGGCAATATGAGCTAATTGCTCAAAACCCAGATTATGAGGTAATGATTGCTGATGAAAGCATGCGAACCTTCGCGCGGTTTAAACAAGTGGTTGCAGAGTAGTTTGTAGTCGCGCTTTAACTTGTAGACGCAGAGCTTGATCGCGCGAAAAGCGCTTTAACCATGATTTTTACATGGTTTGGGAAAGGGATTAATAACCTCTATTCGAGGTTTTATCGCGTTGGCGATGGCAACCAAAGGGCGGCTGCCGCCGACCGCCCTTTGGAATCCCACGGCGCGCCCGAGGATCACACTGTGTCCTCAAGTTAAAAATTGATGTGAACGTAAGCGCCGTGTATTCGCCATCCATGGCGAAGTCACGGCTTAACTTGCATCCATGCAAGTGATTACTCATCAATTTATAACTTTCGGGTGTGATCACGGGGAGTTGGAGTATGTTGGTAGATTGGTGTTTATGAATGAGGGCGGGAGTTTAGCTCTATGCCATAACGTTGTAGTGCGAAAAGTAAGTTTTGGATAATGTAGTTATTTAACCCTTTTTGGAAACAAGGCTGTTTTGCCTTTGTAGGCAAGGAGCGAGTATCAGGCGTTGAAGTTGTCTGAATATTGTAGTTGATTGGTTATTAACTATTCTTTGCGCATATATTCATGAAAATGAACTGCGCGCACACATTGCTTTATATAACTTACCTAGAAGTTTAGTGATAGTAATGCCTTAAATAATTTGTTGAAACCATAAAAAGTAGAAAAGTGAGCGTAGCGTCGGCAGAAATATGCGCGATGTGCGCACTATTAAATTGTTATGTTTTTTAAAGTTTGTCGTATTTTACTTTAAATTATAATCTAAAAAGGATGTCAGATTGGCTAATAAAAAAATATGGGCGTATGCAATGAATGTTAATAATGCATACGTGGTCGGTGAAAAACACCCTCTAAGAATATTTTATATTTGGGAAGTATTAAAGCTTAAAGAAAAGGATATTCATGAGTTTAATCAATTAAGCTTTATGAGTACTCATAATGACCCCACTAAAAGAGTTCCATTATCTGCTGTGAAAACAGGATTTTATAGGTATCCGAAAGGTTATACCTCATCTGAAGTAAGCAGTGGCGATTCGGATTCACTTTCTCACTCGATTGCAATTCAAGTCTTATCTGAAATGGATGAAATTAACTTTAAAATTTCTAAAAATGTTGAATTTAAAGTGAGCGTTGAAAACATTAGGACAGATGACCTGAAAATACAATTAACGAATAAAGACAAATTTTCTTACTACTATCCTGATCTTATTTGCAATTTCACATCTCCTAGTGATTTATCCATGAAGTGGGGCGGGAAATTAGCAATCGAAGTTAAGCATACACATGCTTGTGAACCAGAAAAAATAACTGATTTTGAAAGTCATGGAATACCGATAATAGAAGTTTCGATTGACTCTATTTCAATAGAGAAGATGTTCAAAACAAAAAATCCAACTGCAGATGATTTAGAGAGCTATTACAATTATTTGAAACGAACTTTTAAAAAACAAGTATTTGGTAAAATACTATCTGACCCTATTTCGGTTAGTTATTATAAATTGGAAGTAAATAAGAGAGATTCCAAAATTAAAAGTCAGGAAAATAAACTTTTGGACAGTGAAAATAGCTTACAAAAATCATTAACAAAAAACGAAATTCTTGAATCAAAGTTGTCTGAAAATGAAGATATTCTGGCGAGAGAAAAAAGTGACTATCAAAATAAATTAGTTGAGCGCGATAATAAGATTCTTGAAATCGAAGATACTCTTTCAAGAGAAAGAAGTGGCTATCAAAATAAATTAATTGAGCGCGATAATAAAATTATTGAAATTGAGAAAAGAGGGTTCTGTTTCTTTTTGTTGAAATCTATTGGTTTAAAATAGTAACTAATTGAATTTATTAAAAACATAACAAGAAAATTAACAAGGACACGTAACAGTTGGCTACGTTTCGTTTCGCTACACATTTTAGCCAACCATTACTTAGCCTGTTATTTAGGCGTTATGCGCACTCTCAATAGGGAATTTTGGAAGAAATGAAAGTAAGTAATCCATTAACGATTATTGCAATATTTGCTGGAGTTGCTGAGACGCTAGCCACTGTTGCGTTAGTTAAGTTGCCACCCGAAATCCAAGGAATATTTGTATATTTTGTTATGGCATTTCCGACAGTAATCGTTTTGTTGTTTTTCTTTGTGCTCTATTTAAAGAACAATGTTCTATATGCGCCAAGTGATTACGATGATCAGGCGCACTATTTGGAGGCTAATAATCTAAAACAGAAAGTTAGTGATCAGTTAGAAGTTGTGTTCAAAGAAATTAATCGTCAGGGCAATAAACTCACGAAAGAAGAAGTCGATAGAGCCAAGCAGACCATTTCTGAAACTATAACTAGAGAAACAATTTCTGAGCGGCAAAGAGAATTAATCGATTTCATAACTGATAATCCTTCTGGATTGAGAAAAGTTGCCGAAAATATTGGCTTGTCCATGAATGCTGCAAAGCACTACCTAATGCAATTAGAGCAAAAAGGGCTAGTAGAGCGAGAACGCGTTAAAACTTCGGGTAATACTTTTACGTCGGTGTGGAAATCCCGTGCATAACAAGCAGCAACGGACTGTGCCTGTCACTCAAATTACTGCGCAATTACGTGCCAGTTTTGCCAGCCGCTGTGCTGGGCGTTAGAGCTCTGGAGGATTTGGGATTTGCCACTAAAAGCAAAATTGAAAGGATGCGATATTTTTGCATTCAATTTTGATGATGACTCTTGGTCACAGCTAAAAAGCAAGCCAGTATTAATGGCATGCTGTGCCAGCAAAGCGGTATTGAAAAAGAGCAAACTTGGAACTCACTTTTTCTCCCACCATAGAAAAGGCGATTGTGTATCTGAAGCCGAGTCAGCAGAACATCTTTATCTCAAGAATCTAATTTGCCTTATTGCTTTACGAAACAACTGGTTAGTTATAACGGAGCAGGAAGGTGAGACACCTGACGGTGAAAAATGGTTTGCCGATGTGTATTGTGAGAAAGGGAATGCCAAATTGGCATTTGAGGTCCAGTGGTCATATCAAAACAGAGATGAGTTCATCCGAAGACAGAAAAAATATATTGCATCAGGTGTTAGGGCTGCTTGGCTCTTTAAATTAAAGAGTAACAAAGAGTATTGGGTTGATGATATACCTTACCAATTTGATACGCCTGTATTTGGAATGAAAATGAAGCTAAGAGGCGTTGAAAATTTATATATTCCTCAATTTGACGTTGCTCTAGAAGGGTTCATTGAAGGAATGCTGCAAGGCAATCTTGAATGGAGCCCAAAAGATAGGCAGCGGTTAATTGCTGAAGTTATTCCTCATTATGAAAAGTGCTGGAGATGCAAAAAAGAAACTGGGGTCATTCTAGGTGTATCCGTAAAGAATGATAAGAATAGAGAAATATCATTTGTAAAATTTAGTGATGAGGGCGTGCCGGAATTTATATTAAGCAATGGAATTTCAGATCAATTGCTAAGAAACAAAATTGGTACGCTGAAAAAGCGTTTTAGCAAAACAAGAGGCGAGAGTTATTTGTCTAATGGTTGCTTTCACTGCGACGCAATAATGGGAAACTTCTTCATCTTCGAGTCTCTAGTAGAGTATTGTGGCGACTTACCAGCTCCGGTACATAGATTTGAATATATTTATGGGGCTGGCGGCCCATATATCAGAGGTGAGTGGTACTTTAATGAGCGTCAGTCTAAACATATATTCTAGCTCTAACAAGGCACGGCTGTCGAATAAACGTCCGCTAACAGCACTTACAAGTCAATTATTAGAAATAGTATTACAGTAAACCTTTTAGTAAACTAAGCTCAGAAAATTCAAGCGATTAAATTTAAATCCATTACCCAACCGCCAACTTTCCTGCCTCATGCCACATTTCACTTGGCATGGGGTTGGTTAATTCCCACGTTATATTCATCGGCTGGCTGCCGTTGTGGCTTTGGTATTTTACCTCGCCGTAGTTTACAAATCCCATAGTTCGGCCATTTTCATCTTTGCCTTGTTCGCGCACAAATAACAGGATGGTTTTACCTGTTTTTTGATGCTCAATATAACTAAGGCCACGGCCGTGCTCTGGGCGGGCGCTGTTTTGCGTTTGCCAATGGAACAGGGTAGGACTTATTGCGTAGTCGTGATAAAGCGTGGTGGGCGAGTAAGTTTTTTCGCACTTATTGAGAGTTACAAATAGTAGCTCTAGGTTTTGGTTTTTAAATTCTAAAACACCTTCGCGGGCGGTCGATTTTTTATCAAACGAGTGTGCGCCAAATGCGGCGAGTATTTGCTGACGCGTGTAGCGGCTGTGTAATTTGATTGCGTGATTAGGTAAGCACGTTAAATCGCTTTCTTGTTTGTGAATGCGGTTTATTAATAGCGTAATTACTTGTGCAAGTTCCTGTTGTAGCTCTTTGTGTTTAAGTGCCTGTAAGCTCTGTTTGAGGGTTTTAAGCCCTAAATTTGTGCCTGTGGTATCCCAAAAGTTGTAATGCGCCATAAGCGCGTACTGTTGGTTTTGTGGTGTTGGGTTAAAACTAAAGTCGTTATTACATAAATTACGTAAAAAACATAAGTAACTGAGTGAGTCGCAGCCGAGTAATTGGGTGTTGATTGCGCGGTAATACGCGGCGTAAATGTCTGTTTGCTGTGTTGGTATTTCATCGCCTTTTAACCAGTGCCAGCCACCGAGTTTTTTATCTTTTGGTTTGTATATATCTTCAAGCGTGGCTTGCGGGTTTATGCGTAAAAAGTTACTTAGCGTGAGCGTGTCATTGGTGTGTTGCGAGTAGCTATTTATAAGCTGTTGTAAACGGCGTTTAGTGTTTATGGCTTGCTGAATATTTTTTAATATTGTTTGTTGAGTGCGCTTTTGTAGTTCTATACGACAACCCAGTGGTAGATGCGGGAAGTTGTTTTCGATCTCGGTTTTTATTGGTTGATTACTTTTTCCAATGAGTGCGCGAAACTTACTAGCAAAGTCGTATTCTGGGCGGGCGTTGCCTACAAAGTCGAGTACGGTACAGCACTGCTTTTGACTGTTGTCGGGCAAGCGAAGGCCACGGCCGAGTTGCTGTAAAAACAGCGTTAAGCTTTCAGTTGGGCGTAAAAATAAAAGTGTATCGACCTCTGGAATATCGACCCCTTCGTTAAAAATATCAACCACACACAGTATTTGTATTTCACCTTGGCGCAGTGCTTGTTGTTTGGCCGCGCGTTCATTGGTGTTTTTACTGGTCAGCATATCGGCGTTTATGCCTGCTAAGTTAAACTTAGATGCCATAAACTCTGCATGTTTTTGACTTACGCAAAATGCCAACGCTTTAATGTTGTGAACATTAGTCACTATATCAGCAAGGCTGGATATAATTTTGTTTGCGCGGCTGTTCTCCCCTGTATAAAGGTTACTTAATTCGCTTATATCGTAACGGCCACCACGCCATGTTATTTGGCTTAGGTCGGTATCGTCATCTACTCCAAAGTATTGAAACGGGCATAAGTGGCGTTGGTTTATTGCCTCTGGCAAGCGAATTTCAGCGGCTATTCCCCCACAAAAATCATCGAGTATATTTGCGCCATCTTGTCGCTCTGGTGTGGCGGTTAAGCCAAGTAATATTGTGGGCGTAAAGTGATTTAAAATAGCTCGATAACTGGCGGCGCTTACGTGATGTACTTCATCTATAACTATGTAATCGTAATAGTCAGGAGTTAAATTGAGCGATTCAATTTGGCTGTTTAATGTTTGAATTGACGCAAACAATTGGTTGTAGCGTTGTGGTTTGTAGTTACCTACCCACAGCTCGCCAAAGTCGTTATTTTTAAGTACACCACGATAAGCACTTTGCGCTTGTTTAAGTATTTCTTCGCGGTGGGCTACAAACAAAAAGTGTGCGTTTGGGTTTTTATCGTAAACGGCTTTAAAGTCAAATGCCGATATGATTGTTTTACCTGTGCCCGTTGCGGCAACTACTAAATTTTTAAAGCGATTATGTACGCTGCGCTCAGCACTTAGTTTTTCTAAAATAGCGAGCTGATGGGTTTTTGGTGTTATATCAAAATAAAACTGGCTGCTTGCTTGGCCAACACCGCGTTGCTCGTTAAGTGAATTTATGAGCTTTTCTTTACATTCAGCTTTGCCAGTAAATAATTCAAAATCTGGCGATTGCCAATAGGTTTCGAAGGTACTTTTGGTTTTAGCTATGATGTGTGGTATTTCTTGAGCGGTAATTTTTAAGTTCCACTCAAGGCCGCTGGTAAGCGCCGAATGCGACAAATTAGACGAGCCAATATAACCGGTATGAAAACCTGTATTACGCATAAACAAGTATGACTTTGCATGTAAGCGCTCTTGCTGATTGTTGTAACTAAGCTTTACCTCGGTATTTGGCAGGCTTGCTAAAAACTCAACCGCTTTAGCATCCGTTGCACCCATGTACGAGGTGGTAATTACTTTGAGTTTATTGCCGCTTTTAGTAAACGCTTCAAGCTCATTTTTAAATATGCGCAGCCCCGTCCATTTTATAAATGATACAAGCCAGTAAATAGTGTCGGACGATTTAATCTCGCGTTTTAGCTCGGTTTCGAGCGATATCCCCGCATTAGCGCCGCTGAATAATTCGCTTTGGGTAAGCCCTGTTAACGGGAATATATCGTGTGAGTAATCTTTAAGATTTGCAGCAATGGGATTTTGGGTATTAAACAGTGCAGTAAGAATACGGCCTTGGCTGTCGATAAGGTTTTCGTTGATCAGCTCGTCATCGCGAATATGATCTTTAAGCCAAAGCACAAGGCTGTTTGCGAGGTGTATTTGTTCCTGCAAACGCTCGTTTGAATTAGGGATTGCATCAATTGCATGTTCAACCAGCTTGCCTAAAAAGCGCGAAAGCCACGTAGCCGCCTCAGCCGATTCTAGTTGGCGTTCGCCCACATAAAATTGGTCACGATTTAAATTTTGCTCAATTACTTGTGTAATTAATTGCTCGTAAATACCAATCTGTTGCATTAAATCGCTCCCTGTTTGCGAGCATTCAGTTTACTAAAAAATGCAATGTAAACAAGCATTAACTCATTATTGAATTAAAGACTGCTGCCAAGAAAATTTCCCCGTGATCACACCCGAAATTGAATTAATGATGAGTAATAGCAGCGCATGGATGCGCGTTAAGCGATGCTTACACACGGACGTGTTTCATCGCGTTTACGTTCATATTATTAATTTAAATTGAGGAAATAGTGTGATCCTCGGGGCGCCGAGAGATTCCAAAGAGAAGTCGGCGGTTACTTCTCTTTGGTTGCCGTCGCCAACGCGACATTATCAATCAAATTTGAAAAGCGCTGTATTTTCACAATCACCACACACTAATGAGTAGAGCTCTTTGCGTTTGCTCACTTTAGTATTAGCGCTGCTACATTGTGGGCAAGACGTTTTCATTGGTGTATTGGTATCGCACTCACCACATGTAACAAAATAGCCGTAGCGACCTGAGCGAGGTTTAAGCGTCGTTTGATTGTTGCACTGCTTACACTGTAAATTTATTTCATTGGCAATATTTGGTTGCTCTTGAGTTATTGGTGCAATAGCTGCTGATTCATCTTGATAAATTGGGCTTGGCTCGTTGAGGTTTGATGTTATTGCGTCAGGTTTTAACTGTGTAGAAGTGGCAATATTTTGCTCTAAAAGAAACTCACAGATCCTAACTAGGCTTTCTTCACTAAACCAAGGACGAACATTAGTTGAGAAAAAGTGTAGGGCATTTGGTGTTGAAGCAGGTAACTTCATTATGTCTAAAAGCTTATCAGCTATAAACTCAGACTTAACGAGACGCTCTTCAAGCGTTTTTGGTGTGTTATCTCGATTAATTATGGCATTACTCGATATTGCACAAATGCTATGCCATTCACGGCCACCAAAGTTTTGTTGTATTTTGCCAAACATCTTTGGCAGGAGTTGATAGGCATTGTCTCTTACCAAACTTTTTAGTAATGCCAGTTGTAGCTCAACTTGTTTGATTGGTGATGGCATACCTTGCCATTGCCCACGGTAACTGCGACTCCACTCTTGATGTTGGTTTATTGCAACTTCACCGGTAATACTTTTTGATTCAATAAGAATAAACCCGTAGGTGTAAACAACCAGATGGTCTATCTGTGCGGTTTCGCCGTTGTGTTTAAACTTTACATCATTAAACACAAATACTTGAGAGTGGTCTTTAAATGCGCGGCGTAAGTAAAATGCTACGTCTAGCTCTTGTTTCTGACCCGCTTTGATCTTAGCGGAAGTGGAAGTTGATAGAGCTTTATCTTTTAAAATCATGCGACATCCTTTCTGTCATATATGTTTAAAGCATATCACTGAAGTACCTAATAAAAATACTGTTGAAGGATTTTTACTCGCCCTATTTTCATTTAAAAGCTACGCTTTTCACGTCAGCAAGCTTAACGCCTACATTAAAATTTAAAGACCACTGCCAAGACAACTCCCCCGTCATTTTGCTCGAAAAGACTCAATTGATGAGTAATCGATTGCATGGATGCAATCAAAGCCGTGACAGGCACATGGATGTGCCTTACACGGCGGTTACGTTCATATCAATTTAGGCTTTGAGGAAAGTGCAAAATGCTCGGGGCACCGAGAGATTCCAAAGAGAAGTCGGCGGTTACTTCTCTTTGGTTGCCGTCGCCAACGCGACATGTATAAATAAAGTAGACGAGTATCGAGTTGCGGGAAGCGGGTTTCGAGCTATTTAAAGCGGCGCTTTTCGCGTCAGCAAGCTTAACGCTTACAGCATAAATACCCCTTAACCTAACTCAACAATATCACCCTGTAAGCATGGCGTTTGCTCAATTACGCCCTGTATTAAAGTAATTAACTGACTTGCCGTTTTACTTGGCTGGCGTGTGTTATGCCATAGGGCATAAATAGGCCTGTTTGCAAAAGCAGGTTGCAATTCAATATAGTCAAAAGCCTGTTTGTTAGTAATACAACTAATTTCAGTCATAGGTAATAAACCAACTCCATTTCCTTCTTCAACCATTTTTCTGGCTATTGTTATATCAAAACAATAACTTATATCGCTGTAGAGCTCTGTTAGTTTGTTAAGCATGCCTGTTGGTAGCTGCGCTTGAGTGTAAGGTAAAATTAGGCGAGTTTGCGGTGCATCTTTTTTGCTGACCAACTTAACTGCAATAGCGCCTAAGCGTTTTTGATAATAACTTGAGTCTTGCTGTTGGCCAATGCGAATAGCGAGGTCAAAGCGTTGTTGGCTCAACTGACTATTAGCATTACTTGGCGATATGTGAAAATTGAGCGAAGGATTATCTTTTATAAATGTATTTAGCGCAGGCATAAGCAGATCTGCAATGATGTTTTGTGGGCATAACAAATAAAAAGTATTGCTGTTATTGCTAGCACAATTAAGGGTGGTTATTTGATTATTAAGCGCTAACACTGAATCTGCAAGCGATGTATAGAGCTGCTCTCCTTTTGCTGTTAGCACGATTCCTCGTGCTGTACGTTGCAATAATGGCTCTGTTAATTTGGTTTCAAGTGCTTGAATACGTCGCGATAGCGTCGATAAATTTAAGCCTAAGTCTTTTGCCGTTTGGCTCATACTTTTACGCCTAGCTACCTCTATAAATAAATGAATGTCATCAAGCATTTCTGTTTCTCAATCTTAGTTTGCATTTTTGTGAGTATGGAAGCCCCAAGCTTTTGAATATAGTAACGCCAAGGAGGAAAGATGAAAATTCATTTTATATTTACATTGGCATTTTCGTTCATGATGTCGTTTTTACTATCTGCATGGGTGACCTACGTAAATTTAGGTTTAAGCGATACCTTTGTGCAAAGTTGGCTAACTGCATTTATTAATGCCTGGCCTGCAGCTTTTTTAGTGGCCTTTACTGTAGCACCGCCAATTCGTGCTGTGGTTATTAAATTAATTAACAAGGATTAAAGATGATTAATATAGTGGCAAAAATAACCCCTCAAGCTTCATTATTTGATGACTGTAAAGGGCGTTTACAGCAAATTTTAAAGCCTACACAGGCTGAGGTTGGCTGTATTCGATTTGAGCTATACAGCAATAGTGAGCAAACATGCTTGTTCTTAGTCGAACAATTTACGTCGCAAGCTGCTTTGGATACGCATTATTCACAGCCTTATGTAAAAGAGGTGTTCGCATTTTATGAAACAGCGTTAGCAAAACCGGTAGAAGTAAATAAATTAGTCGCGATTGAGTAAGTTTAATTTATCGTGTGTACTTCATTGGAGTGGGGAGTGTGTGTCCTCGGACGGTCGGCACTCGCCAACGCGACATGTATAAATAAAGGTGACGAGCGGCGGGTTGCGAGCGGCGGGCTTTGAGTATTAAAAGCTACGCTTTTCACGTCAGCAAGCTGCACGCGGTGAGAACAGGTAAAAGGTTCTAGGTTAAAGGTGCTAGGCTGAATATAGTCCGTCGCTCGCGGCTCGTTACCCAAAATTGGCGTTTAAAATAATCACAGCTAAAACTGGTTTCTACGATTTCAACTTACCAATTAACACAATGAGGCAATTAAGTGCGCTATTCGCCTCATTTTTTGAGGCGAATAATGCGTGAAAGTAACGTAATTTAAAAGCGGTGCTTTTCGCGTCAGCAAGCTTAACGCCTGCGGTGGTAAAGGCTGCGGGCTTCGAGTGACGAGCAGCGAGCTTGTGCTAAAACCTAAAGCCTAAAACCTAGCTCGTAGCTCGCAACCTGTGCCAGGTCAGTCGGCCAGGGCGTTATTTGTGGGTTGATAAGCGCCATTATCTAACGCATCAAAGTAGGCTTGATAGCGGCCGTTTTGTTTAAATTTAAGTAATTGCTGATTAAAAATTTCAAGCCGCTGTTTACTGTATTTGTTATTTTTAGGGAACATCATAAAGCTTTGGTTTATGAGTAAAGCTTTGGGGTGATGGTTAATAGAGCTAAATAGGTTAGGTAACTTACTGGCCAAGGTGTAATAGCCTACGCTTTTTTCCTCGGCAAAGGCGTCTATTCTGCCCATAGCTAAGCGTTTAAAGTTTTGCTCTGTGGTACTTACTCGCGACATATCAAATAGACCCGCTTGTAGTGCTTTATCAAACTCTTCGCCATAGCTGTAAGCAAGCCCACCACCGAGTAATAAGCCTTTTAAATCGTTTAGGTTTTGCCAATCAAAAGGGCGTTTTTTGTGATAAAAAAATACAAAACGCTCGTTTAACACTGGCTCACTGTAAAAATAATCCTCAGTACGTTGTTGTTCAAACATCCATACGGCGGTGGCTGCGTATTTATCATTAATGGTGTCGTGGTAAGCACGCGGCCAGGGTAAAAAGGTAAAGTTAACCTTAATATTGGCTTGTGCAAATAAGTCGGTGATTAAATGGGCAATCACACCTTGATGAGGTAATGATTCACTTAAAAAAGGGGGCCATTCGCCGGTACTTATATTTAAAGTAGTGGTATGTGTGGGCTGTTCGTTTTTGGGTTGAATTGCTTCAATTGCGTTACTGTAATCACTCACTAAAGCCATCAGACAAAAAGATGCGGTAAAAATAAGGTATCTTAATTTAGCTGATAACATCACATGCATATGTATAGTTTACTCCTTCTTAGCCATTAGGTTGTGACTGGTGCTGTTCAAAAAGTAGGCTATTGTAGTGAGTGAAACTGAATGCACGCTTAAGCTAGATCAGTCGGCAATAATACTTAATCATTTTACGGGGCTAAACGTGTCGCTACCTGCGTTAAAAAACTCTCATTACGACTGCATGGATGCAGAAGGTAGAGCAATGCAGGAGCAATTGCTGAGAACAACTAAATAGCAAATTTTTTGCCTAGCTATCAACACATTTTTCCTGCCTCAAAACAGACCACTTGATTAAGCGAATTGGTATTAGATTTAAAGCCACCTTTTAATAAGTACAGCGTACTCTATTATTCTTTTGTTTGCATGTTTTTTGCGCGCTCTTCAGCTTCAATTAGTGCTTGTGATTTAGGGGCGCGTTGCTTTTCTTCCACTTTCGGTTTTTGTGGTGAATTTGGATCCCAACTTTCATCAAGCGATAAGTTAGCAAATGGGTTACTGCTTTGTGGCGGTATATCAGGCTTAGTGGGTTCAACTGGCGATACCTTTACTTGTTCTGGTTTTATCGCACTTTTTTTAGTGGGTAAGGGGGCGTTGGGATCGAAGGTGCGTATTTCAGGCTCTTTAAAGTCGTGCTCGGTAGATGGCGTTAACGGTGAGCGCGGTTGTTTAGGCGAATGTAAGTCTGCCTTTGGTTGTTGAGGCGAAATGGGCTCAGCTGCAATAGGTGCTTCTTTTTTAGTCGCTGGTACAGGCTCGCTAGGCTGATTAACCGGCTTGCGCTGTTTTTTGATTGGTTTGGCTTCGGGATCAAAGTCTCTTACTTGTGGCTCTGCATGCTCGGTGGCATTTTTTATCCGTTCTAAAGTGGCTTTAGCGGCGGCTTCAAACTCTGCGGTATTCGGGATTTGCTTTACTTTAGCTGTGCTCACTTCGTTTGCGTTTGGCTCGGCACTTTCGGTTGTTGTTTTTGGCTCGCTTTTGCTGGTATCAAGAGTCTTAGATTCATCAATAGCAGTACTACTTTGCTTGTCATCGCACTTAGTAGTGGGAGCAGCTAGTGGCATACTGGTATCGGCAGGCTCGTTATTTTGCTTAACATTACGTAGGCGCATTAATACAACAACCCCAATTATTACCACTAAGAGTAGCGCCACACTGGGTAATACTAGCGACAACATATTTGATTTTTTAGGGATTGATGAGGCAACACCGTTAACTTGCTCTGTGGCATTTACGGTAACCGGCATGGCCGTTTGTAAAGGCTCCACTGTTGATTTTGTAACTGCTGGAGTTGTGCTGTTTTGCGTGGTTGTATCAATGCTAGGCTGATCATTTGTTGCAGCATCAGTTTGTTCATCGTTTGTTGTTTTATTGCTTTGCGGCTCATTAGGCTCGGTACTTGCTGATGCTGGAACAGTTGTACTTTGAGTATGTTTAATACTTTGCTCAATATCTGGCTCAGACGCTGTTGCTACTGTTTGTTCAACGTTTGATTTTGCGCTTTGCTGTGTAAGTGATGACTGGGTTTGACTCTGTGCAATAGGGATATTTACAACAGATGAAACAGGCTCAGTTACTTGCGGTTTTGTAATCTCAGGGATGGGTTGTTCAATAATGGGTTGCGCTTTAGGCTTTGCTGCTGGTTGAGTACGTGCTGGGTTACTGCAGTTTTTTTTGTAGTCGCGAGCGGCGTTACGGTACTTACGGCTAGTTTTGTCGTTACTATATTGCTGCATTTCTTGTTTTATAAGAATGCACATCGCTTCGTTGTAAGCGACACTGCTGGCACTATAAAACAAAGTAAAACAAAAAAGTAAGCAACTCAGTAACGGTTTCATAAAACTCAAAAGCGGTTAAGCATCAATGCACTAATTTTAAGCGTAAAGTAAAAAATTATCTAGGGTTTAGCAATTTCGCGCGCTAAGCCTAAATTAGTCAATCACCATTAAGCTGCGGTACTCGTCGTAAGCAAATTGGTCGGTCATGCCGCTTATGTAGTCTTGAATGAGTCTACATCTGTAATAAAACTCATAAGCCGCAAAGTGGTCGGGCTCTTCTTGCATGGCATTTATAGCGTGCTGATAGCTACTTAAATGTTTTTTAGAGAGTTTTTTAACTAATCTCGATTCTATTAATAAACGGTTGTCGCCATGTAGTGCGCGTTTAAAGTCGTCGCTAGTTAATTGCAGTAACGGTTTATAGCACTCTAGTAGGCCGTTAATAATACGGTAGCCTTGTAGTTCGAGCTTTTCGACCTCTTTATGAGAAAATACATGCTCAAGTGCCACTTGCTTAAGGGCTTGGGTTACTGCATGCAGGTAGCTGCGGTCTTCTAATAATGCATGGTTAAAGTCACCATGATAAATTGGCTCTATGTTTTCAATAAAGCGTTTAGCAGCATGATTTACTAATGGGTGCAGTAACGATACACGCAAATAAATAAAAAATTCACTATTAAAATTAAAGGGCTGTGCTTGCGCGCGTTCAATTGCGTAATTAATTGCATCATCAACAAAGCTTTGATGTTGGGTGTCGTTTAAGGCTAAGTTAATTAACGCTTTTTGATACTGCTTTTTTAGTTGCTCGCATAATAACTGTGTGGTGATTATGTCTTTTTCTACCGCATCTTCTATGTCAGCCAAGCAATAAGAAATATCGTCAGCGGCTTCCATTATGTAACTGGCTGGGTGGCGGCAATTCGGCTCCATTTTGAGCTCAGTTTGCAGTGCCTCTACAAAGCTTTTTTCACTGTAGTAGTAGCCCACTTTTTTCATAATGTAGTTTTTATTTTGTGGGATATCTTGCTTCGCTAAGCTGGCAGGGCGGGTGTACTTTAAAATTGCCGCACTTTGGCTGTAGGTTAAATTTAGGCTCAGCAATGAGTGAATAATACGTATGCCTTGGGCGTTGCCTTCAAAACTGCAGATATCTTGCGCTAAATGTTTAAAAATAACGCCTATACTGCTATTGGCTGTTTGGCAACGCTCAGGCGTAATACTGGCCAAGTTAGCATTAAACCAATTATTAATGGCGGCCTCGCCAAAGTGACCAAATGGCGGGTTACCAATATCGTGCATTAGGCAGGCCATTTCTACTAGGGTTTCTAGCGGGCGTTCTAAGCCTGATAAACCATATTCTTTTTGCTGTTGGTAATTTAAGTTGGCAAAAACACGCTGCACAATAAATCGACCAACTTGTTGTACTTCTAATGAGTGAGTTAGGCGCGAGCGCACTGCCGCGTTACGCTCCAGCGGAAATACTTGGGTTTTTTGTTGCAGCCGACGAATGGCTGCACTATTAATAATTCGGCCACGATCGCTCTCAAGCGCCATTTGTAAATTGGCCGTCGTGCGCTGCATACGCGCTGGGGTGATTTTGCTGCTGAAGTCGATCATGGCAATCCTTTTATTTTGCACGTTGGGCTCTTATTAAGTGCACAGTTATATTTTTTAGTGAGCCATCTTTAATCTATCAGCATGTATCATAAAGTAACAACTTGCTTTAGTATTATTTTTTATAAAATTAACATACATCTATAGGTGTTTAAAATGAAGTTGTGGATCACAAAGGCAGTCTGTTTTTGCCTTTTATTAGGGATGAGTAATGCGTTTGCAGCCAAAGAGCAAACCGTAGTGATGATTTCAATTGATGGCTTGCGTTGGGATTATATTGAAAAGCACGGTGCACCCAATTTAAAAGCAATGGCTGAGCAAGGGGTTAGAGCACAAAAAATGCAGCCAGTTTATCCTACTAAAACGTTTCCAAATCATATTTCGGTGATTACTGGTTTACTACCCGTTAACCACGGTATTGTTGACAATAAATTTTGTGACAAAGCGCGCAATAATCAATGCTACAGCATGGGTAAAGGCCAAAAAGACAGTACCTGGGTACGTGGTACTCCATTATGGAATTTAGTAAAAATGCATGGGCTTAAATCGGCGGTGTATTTTTGGCCTGAGTCGGATGCGCGCTTTAATGGTATGACGCCTGATTACTATTTTCACTATTCTAAACAAGGTAACTATCAAGACAGAATTGACCAAATTATACAATGGTTAAGTTTGCCTCAAGCGCAGCGCCCACGTTTTGTAGCCAGTTACTTTTCGCTGGTTGATAGCATGGGGCATGAGTTTGGCCCAGATGCAGTACAAACACGTGATGCTGTTCATAAGTTAGATGCCTTAGTGGGGCAATTACGTACTCGCTTGAGCAAATTATCTCAGGATATTAATTTAGTAATTGTTTCTGATCATGGCATGGCACAGGTTGATCCTGAGCAAAGCATTATTGTTAGCAGTTTACCTAAAGATGATAATTTTATTATTGTGAATACCGGTCCTCGTTTACTTATTTATACTAAAAGCGATGCTAAAAATGCGGATATTGACGCGTATAAAGCACGTTTACAAAAAGCGGCTAAGGGGCGTTATAGTGTTTTAAGTAGCGAACAGCTTGAAGGCTACCATTATAATAGCGGGAGTAGAGTGGGCGATATTGTGGTGCAAACCAATGCGCCTGCGGTATTTAGTAACGGTACTAAAGCGCCTTATTTAGGTACACATGGCTATGCTTATAGTGATGATATGGCAGCCACCTTTGTAGCAGCAGGTCCTGCGTTTAAAAAAGGGGTAAGTATTGAGCTGGTGAATAATTTAGATATTTACCCTGTACTTGCTAAGGTAATGGGGTTAACGCTAATGAGTAAAGTGGATAGCGATGGCAAAACGTTAATGCCTGCAATAAAAGCAGTTAATCATTAAAAAGAGCGCCGAGGCGCTCCGCAAGGGAAACTTAATTGGTGTAAATGGGTAATAATTTACCCATTTATTTAATGCTAATTCTTAGAATTGGGTTTATTTAAAGTTAGCAATACTGGTTTTTGTGTCGGTTACAGTACGAATAGCATATGCTTGGTTGGTTACACCAAATGGAATGCCATTTACGCTCCAATTTGGGTTAGAGAAATAATCGTACTGAGTTGCACTACCAAACACATGCGGGTAAGCCATAATACTGGCAAATTCATTTTGTACACCGTGGCCCATACCATCAACATATACGCCACCGGCCGTATCGCCTTGCTTACGAGAATGCGCCAAACCTTGGTTATGACCTAGTTCGTGCACGAACGTTGTAGCTCCACAATCAACGGCTGTTATTGAATACATACGGTTACTCATTGAACTGTATAAATTGCCATTCGTACCTTGACCAACCCATGCTAGTCCACAAGAGATTAAACCGCTGCCTGCACTTTGGCCAGTGCCTAATACGGCTACCATGTCGGCTTTCCAATCATTACGTAAACCATCTACGTAGCTGCTATTTGTCACAGCGTTAAGCCAATCTTCTGAAGGGGTTATTGCATGGTTGCCTAAGTTTTGAGAACCGACTAAACGCAGTGTTATATCAACGCCATTTTGACTATATACTTGATTACTAAAAGCAATAAGCTGATTAATTTTAGTATTAATATTGCTGGTAGCGGCAGCTGATTGGTCGGTATATAAAATACCAATATCAATTGTTTCTGCTGACACTGTGCTAGCGGCACATAATGCCGTTGCAATAGCGGCTGTTGATATTATTTTTTTCATAGTCGTATTTCCTTTCTTTTGTAATTGCAGTTTTACTGCTGAGTCATCTTGGTTTAGGTTAAAAATTAAATTGAGGGTGATTCTTCATCACTGGGCGCAAACGGATCTCCACCGTCAGTATTTTTTGGTGCGGGTTCACCTACTTGGTGTTCTATATGGTTTTTATATAAATCCCGTTTTGCTGCAATCCAGCCGTATTGGCCTTTGCTTTCAAAAACATAATTGCCACTAGGGGCAGTAAATTGACCATAAACCGCGTCATTACCAACGGTTAATATAGTGGTATGCAACGCTCCATTAGCACCAATCACTTGGCCAACAATGCTTTTATCACCGTTACTGGCATTGGTAACATTCGTTATTTCAGCGCTGTAGGTTTCTGCGGTTTGCGGTATAGCTAGGTCAAAATTATCCCCTGCTTCAAGGGTTTTAAGCGCTGCTAGATCAAATTCTATATAGGCTTCATTTTGTAAATCGGTAGGCAGTACTTTTGCCGCTTTAAGTATTTCTTTTGCCTTGGTTGAAGGTTTATTGATTGCGTCAAATGAGTTTTCAATAACGGCTAACTTTGCTTTTGAAGGGGCGCCTTTTATAGGATCTTTACTCATATCGATTGGTAATGGCTTACGTGTTTGTTTTGCAAATTCAGAATCAACAGGAACGATATCAATAGCTATGGGGGCTTCTACCTCATCGGTTTTATTCTGATTATTAAGCAGCGTATATATGGCAAATACAGACAAAGGAATAGCGATAATTAAAACAATGTAACGTTTCATCTGTTTCTCTTTTAGGGTTATTGGTGAACTAATTGTTAAGTTTTATATTAAAAATAGGATGAGATCAAATTTAAATTGTAATCATAAAGTGTTAACGGGTGTTTTTGTAACTTATTGTAAGTATTTGCTTTACCTTTTTTAGGTATTTGTTTTTGATTTAATAAGTGTGGTTTTTTGTAGTAATGACGCACCCTGTGGCATGTTTTTAGGTACGTATGTGTTTTTTAAATTGCAATGATTTTGAAAGACAAAACTGACCAATAAAATTTTTTAGCAACGTGATCATTTTTCATTATTCATTATTCAAAATTGCAAAGTATAAATAGGCAAAGTATGTTGTAACATTAGGATTTCTTAATGAGGGAATTATGGCAGGGACTGATCAGTTACTTAGTCGCACTATGGCGGGACTTGTTGCCGTTATTATTGGTTTTTCAAGTTCAATAGCATTGATTTACCAAGTGGTGATCACTTTAGGTGGCACACCTGAATTAGTGGCAAGCTGGATATTAATGCTGGGCTTGGTAATGGGCAGTACCTCTATTGTGTTGTCGTTTTATTATAAAGTGCCTATTTTAATTGCATGGTCTACCACTGGAGCTGCACTACTGATTTCAAGCGCGCAAGGCTATAGCTTACCTGAAGCGATAGGTGCATTTATGCTCTCAGCCTTATTGGTGCTGGTGTCGGGAATAACGGGGTGGTTTGAAAAAATCATGAACCGCATTCCCAGTGAACTGGCTTGTGCCATGTTAGCGGGGGTATTAGTCACATTTGGCATTGATGTGTTTAACTTTATGAACGATATGCCATTAGTTATTGGTTTAATGGTGGTGGTGTACTTTATTGGTAAGCGCTTTTTTGCCCGTTTTGCGATGCTAAGTGTGTTGCTAGCGGGTATATTTTTAGCGTGGTATATGGGCAATATCGATACCAGTACCGTGCATTGGCAAGCCAGTAGTTTTACTTATATTGCGCCAAGCTTTAGTTTGCAGGCATTTATAAGTATAAGTATTCCTTTATATATAGTAACTATGACCTCACAAAACTTACCCGGTTTCGCTATTTTGAAAGCACATAATTATAAGGCGCCTATATCATCGTCATTAACTGTGACCGGGTTAATAAATTGTGTGACGGCTCCCTTTGGTACCTATTCTATTAATCTAGCAGCCATAACAGCGGCTATTTGTATGAGCGAAGAGGCCGATAAAGACCCTGATAAGCGTTATTGGGCAAGTATTGCTGGTGGCGTGTTTTACATAATTATGGCGTTATGTGCGGCTATGTTAGTGGCAATTGTGGCAAGCCTGCCACAGGCCTTAGTATTGGCGCTGGCGGGTATTGCTTTGTTTGGCACTATTGCCAATAGTTTGCAGCAGTCTTTGCATAGTGCTGAATATACTGAAGCGGCCATTATTACTTTTTTAGTCACGGCCTCAGATTTAACTTTATGGTCGGTGGGCTCTGCCTGTTGGGGAATAATTGCTGGAGCAATCACATTATTAGTGACACGTAAGCGCTAAGCGCAGCTTTGAGTTATAAGTTGTCAGCTATCAGAAAGTGATACAAGAGAAAGCGCGAGATATACTCGCGCCTACAAGCTTTCACCGCACTTGGCTAATCTCCAGTTGAATGCTGAGAGCTAAAACCTAACCGCTGCTCTCTTTTTTTATAGCATTGGCTTTAACACATCAAACATAGCGTCGATGTGATCGTCACGATCATTTAGGGCTGCAATGTATCGGTATTTTTCGCCGCCAGCTTCTTCAAAAATTTCGCGGTTTTCACCTTCTAATTCTTCAAGTGTTTCAAGGCAGTCGGCGCTAAATGCAGGGCTGATAATTGCGATATCTTTAATTCCTTCGCTAGGTAAGCTCTCAAGAGTTGCATCTGTGTATGGTTTTAACCATTCAGCTTTACCAAAGCGACTTTGAAAAGTAGTGATCACTTTATCTTTGTCTAGCCCTAGTTTTTCAACCACTAAACGCGTGGTTTGTTGGCATAGGCAGTGATATGGGTCGCCATTATCTAAAAACTGTTTAGGCATACCGTGGTATGAAAACACCATTTTTTGTGGCATTCCGTGTTTTTCTAAATCTTCGCTAATGCTGTTAGCGAGTGATTCTAGGTAGGTTGGGTTTTTGTGATACCCATTTACAAAGTGCAGCTCTGGCACCCAGCGCCATTTTTTTAATACATTGGCAACCGCATCAAATGTGGAGCCTGTGGTTGGGCTTGAATACTGCGGGTAAAGCGGCAGCACAATAATACGGGTTAAACCTTTGTCTCTAAGCTCTTCAAGGCCCGCTTCGATTGATGGATTACCATAGCGCATCGCCATAACCACTTCGGTGTTGGTATAGCCATGGTGTTTTAATAAGGCATTTAATTTAAGGCTTTGCTGGCGTGTAATGTGAGTAAGCGGCGAGCCATTTTCGGTCCATATACTTTTATATAATTTAGCTGAGCGTTTTGGGCGAATACGCAAAATGATGCCGTGAAGAATGATCATCCACACTATACGTGGTATTTCTACAATACGCGGATCTGACAAAAACTCACGTAAGTAAACGCGTAACGCGCTTGCTGTGGGGGCATCGGGGCTACCTAAGTTGGTTAATAAAATACCTGTTTTTTGGTTAAAACGCCCGTCGTGGGGATTATCGGTAACGGCAGAAAATCGCGACACTGTGTACTCCTTCAAGCAATATATTTGAAAGTAACTATTATGGCTTAGTATAACGAATAAAAGAGCATTTTAGATCAATCATTTAGCCGTTTTAACCATAATTCTAAACGGAGTCGGCTTTTTGGCTTCGAGATGCTGTAGTTTCACAATCGATTTTGAATTGAAAACGTGCCCTTTAGGTAAAAGCATAATACCTGTATGGCTGTGCAGTGAGTTTGCCAGTGTCATACTCTCTTCAAGTTCTTGAGCGCAAATTACTTTAATCGAGCCAATAGACGTGTCTGAGGCCATAAGCTGTACATGACTTGCCTCAAGCGATTTTACTATTTTTGGGTGATATAAGCTGCCACTACCAAGCTTAATATTATTAAGTGCCACCTCATGACGCATTTTGGTAGTTAATAATGGATCGCTTTGCTCATAATGCTCCCAGTAATCGCGAGCAACGCTGAGCACCATAGCCCCAATAGGAATATCGTTTTTAGCAAGCCCTTTGGGTATTCCTTGGCCGTTGTAGCGTTCGAATTGATGATAAATTGCATCAGAAACATCGCTTAAATGCGTTGCAGGCATGAGCATTAATTGTGAAATACTCGGGTGGGTGTAAAACGTTTTGCGCTGTACTTCATTGAGTTCGTTAATAGGTTTGTTGTAAAGCTCAGGGTCCATCGCAAGTAAACCAATTTGAGCTAAATACCCTGCAATAGGCGCAAGCGTGATACTTCTTTGCGATACATTAAGGTAACGCGCTATTTGCGTGCATGTGCCGGCAATGTTCTCGGCTCTTTTACCATCGAGATACGGATTTGCATTAATAAAATTATAAAGTAGTTCAACAGTAGATTGATGCTCTCGTTTTTCACTTTCATTAGCGACTTCAAGTTTTTTCAGCACGCTTCTAATTTGTTTTGTTCGCTTGTCGACGAGTTGTTCTAAATTAGTATTAAGTTCTTTTAGCTGTTGATTTTGTTGATTTACTTGAAGTTGTAAAATTTCATTTTGTTTTTTTAGTCTAAACTTTTCTACACCCGATTGGATAACGCTAATTAAGTGATCATTTTGCCAAGGTTTTTGCACATAGGCATGAATGCCTCCTTCGTTAACCGCACTTATTGTTGACTCTAGATCGGAAAAACCAGTTAATAAAATACGCTGGCTATCGGGAGCGATTTTTCTCGCTTTAGCTAAAAACTCCGCCCCACTCATATGTGGCATACGCATATCACTAATAACGACGTCAAATTCCTTTGCATGCATTTTTTCAAGTGCATCTTGGCCACTGGTTGAAACACTCACATCAAATTTATATTGGCGTAATAAACGAACTAAAGATTTAAGCACATTGGCTTCATCATCTAAGCATAAAATACTCGGTGGTTGTTGATTTAATTGCTCTAATGGGTCAATGTCCGTCATTTTTTTACCAATAAGAAAGTGTATTAAATGGCTAAAGTTAGTCTAAGCTTTGCTTGTAAACAACTGATTTATTTAAGCCGTATCAAGATACTGTACTTTAGCAGTACGTAAATCACAGCGGATAGGATTAAATACCATAGCGCAGTACCTTGGTTTGCAAATATTTTAACTATATTACTCTTAAAGTTAACGATGATTATTACAGCTTACTTACACAAAATCAGTGCTGTAAATAGAGCTTATTCAATCGGTTTGTTAGCATTTAAAATAGTGAGTACATCGTCAGTTAATTTGGGTTTTTTAGGTAAGGTAATATAAAAAACAGTACCTTGGTTTAACTGGCTTTCAACTCGAATTTGACCACTATGCTGCTCTATAATTGCTTTGCTTATAGCCAGCCCTAACCCTGTGCCTTGGCCTATTGGTTTTGTAGTATAGAAAGGGTCAAAAATTTTATTTAATTTGTCCTCATCAATTCCACTGCCATTATCGGCAATAGTTATATAGGCATTTTTTTTATCGGCTTTAGTGGTAATACTGATCACTCCAACCTTGTCGCAAATGGCTTGAGCGGCGTTAAAAAATAAATTTAAAAATACCTGAGAGAGCTGGGTTGAACGCCCTGTGATGATAACGGGTTCTGTGTTGTAGTTTTTTTCAACGTTGGCGTTATATTTAATTTCGTTCCAGGCAACACGTAATGTGTTATCAATGAGCTCGGTTATATCAATATCGCCAATTTGGGTTTGATCCGGATGAGCAAATTGCCTTAACCCTTGAACAATCTCTTTAACTCGATCAGCCCCTTCAGTCATTTCAGCAATGATATCGCTTGAGTCTGTTTGTAATTCATCAAATTGGTAATGCTGTAGTGTATCTACTAATGTTTGCTGCGTTATGGCTTTTTCTGCTTTGAGTGTGTTAATTAAATGACTAAATTGCTCAAGGTTGTAAGCCAAATTTTGGATATTACTGACAATGTAGCTTAAAGGGTTATTTATTTCGTGTGCAACGCCTGCCGCCATTTGCCCTAACGAAGCCATTTTTTCAGAGTTGATTAGCACTTGTTCAATGTTGCTTTGTTTTTCCTCCATTTCTTTTTGTTTCACAAGTAAGTTTCGTTTTTCAAATTGTGAAATCGTATTCCCTGCAAAACTGACAAAGCGTTGCATTAAAGTAATATCGTGCTGATTAAACGCGCCAATTGTTTCAGAAAAAATATAGAGCTGGTAGCTCTCTGTGCTGGTACTTACTGGAGTGGTGAGCATTGCATGTTGCGAATTCCAAAAAGGATCGGTTACTTGCCAATTAGGAAGTTGATGTAAGTTAAATACATTTTTAATGTTTCTATTCGGTTTATCGAGAACTGTAAGCTGGGTAATTATTGCATCGCTATGAGGGTGCGATGCTGTAACTAATGTCGATAATTCATCACTGGGATTTATTTTAATTAAAATAGCCGCAGAAAAAGAGATCGCTTGTTGCAAAATATTAAAAAACTCAGTGAGTAAGGTTTCTGTGCTGTCGTTTTTTAAGATTGCATCTAGGCCGTCTAAAATCAGGCTGTTAAAGGCACGGTTTTCTTCAAGTGCTAAATTATGAACCTGTAATAAATGCAGTTTTTCTAATAGTATTTCGTTGGTAGTCATACAGAATCACCAAATATTTCGCATGAGATCATTAAGTTACCGTGCTTACTAGTTGAGTCGCTAAATGTGCCAAGTTCTCCAAAGGTAAAGCCCATAATAAACGGTGTGTTGGGTAATTGTGCTGCAATAGAGTGTTTTACTTCTTGCATTGCACTTTGAATAGATAACATGCAGCCGCCACAAAAAATAATAATAGCGCCTTTTATATTTTTTATTGCATGTAAGTCTGCCAGTTTGGTCAGTGAAGAAACGACCATATCGCCTCGTTTTATTAATTGTTCAGGGCTTCCCGAAGCAAGATAAACAGTATCGCCAACGCTTAAATTTGAAAATAATTCTAGCGTGCCATTTTCAGCTACCGCTGGGTGGCTTAGCAGCAGCCTAGGAATATCATCATCAGAGGAAAGGGCTCTTGCCAGTGGGGTCATCGTTGATTGGGCAAGTATATTTCCCGCTTTTAACTGTTCAAACCCTATGTTTTTTCGCCACTGATTATAAACATCAAAGGCGGGCTGGTTATCGATAGTATTTAATATGCGACCATCAACGTTTGTAACTGTACCCAGCTGGTCGGTTTTATCATAGCCTGAACTATAAAAGCCGAATGTTTCTATCGAGGGGTATAACACTGCAATAATAAAGCCTTGTTGGTATACATTTTTAGTATCGCTAAAGCACCACTTTGCTGAAATGTCGTTGTCGGCACAACTTCCTCCAAAAACAGGTATACGCTGCCCGATAGCATCTTGAATTCCTTGTAATACCAACTCCTCATTACCTGGAACTTGAAAACACCAGACCATTTTTGGGGCGAGTCCAGTTTGGCCTGCATTAGCAATGGCTTCGAGTACGGTTTGAGCAGCATTTTCTCTTAGATTATCGGTTGCATTACAACTTGCAATTCCATAATGACCCGTTGAGTCTTTGATAGAGAATAAACTAATACTTTGCTCATTTAACGATAAATTTTTTTCGGTTGATGAGCCAAGACAGGAAGAGATGATTAAGCAATTTTGAGTGTTTTTTATCAAGTTGGGCTGGCTATTATAAAGATATTTAATGGTATCGGTTGTAGCAAACCCGAGCAGTAAATCGGGACTGTTGTTTGTAAACTGACTTACAGGTTTGATAAATTTATCTATATCGCTGCCGTGAGTGTGAAAAGTTTCAATGGCGAACATAGATGCCCCTTGGTAATAATAGCCACAACGCTGGATGTTTTTAACTAAAAATAATCACTTAGAATTTATTCTAGACTATTATTATATAAAGTGAACTGGATGGCTTATTTTTAGACAGTATCATTTTTGTTTAAGTTGTATCTAGTGATTGCAATCACTTATTAATGATAGAAACCTTAAACCAATATAGGTGATCTGAAAAGGTATCAGTTAGATAGACAGTTACAGCTAAGTGGCATTATTGCGTATGTAGTTAGATACAATATACTTGTGCTGATGTGAACATTTTTGGTTGCTTAGCAAAGGGTACTTAGAAGAACAATCAAGTTAGCAAGAGTACAACCCCATTTTGAGGTGTAAATAGTGGCTTTGCGAATTTTATTAGTAGACGATGAACTCAATGTATTGAAGTCTTTAAAACGAGTACTTGTTCGTTCTGGTTATGATGTAATAACAGCATCCACTGGTTTTGAGGCGCTTGAAATATTAGCGGCTAATCAAGTTGAGATAATCATTACTGACTTTAGAATGCCAGAAATGAACGGTGCTGATTTATTACGGCAGGTTAAAAGTCGCTGGTCCGATTGCGTAAACTTAGTGCTAAGTGGATATGCTGATTTTAAATCTGTAGTTGAGTTATTGAATCAGGGATTGGTATTTCGTTTTTTAGAAAAACCATGGGTCGATAGTGAACTACTTGAAAACATTAGCGAGGCGCAAGTAAAATATGAACAGCGCCGAGCTAAAAGAGTAAGAGATCAGTTATTAATGGGCAGCATGTCTGGCCTAATAGAAATAGACAATAACGGCATTATTAATCGTTTTAACGCGCCTGCCGCTGAAATCATTCCTGATATTCATTTATACGAAAACAAACACCTCGCCCATTTAGATACAGCTCAAAATAAAGCGGTAAGCCAGTCTTTTATTGACAAGCAAAGCAGTACACTTTTTATTAACTATGCACGCGCCTCTGATCTAGCGAAAAGCGAAGAAATTATGATAGAGCGTTGTTTAAATGATGATTCTTTCCAACTTTTGAAGCTATCAATTAACTCAAACAGCTTGAGTAGTATTTTTCAACTTACCAGAACACAGTCGGTAGTAACCAATGAGTCTGACTTTTATCATCATTTAACGCTGTGTGAAGCGAACAAAGAATGTTATGCCTTGGTTTATATAGGTATCTCGCAGTTTCAATTAATTAATGATTTGCTAGGGGGCGAAGATGGCAGCCACCTTATAAAATTGGTTTTGGAGGTGCTAAAAGGCGTATCAGAAAAAGCGGTCAAAGTTCTTCATAAGAGCGCCGATAGGTTTGTATTATTTGTTCCTGAAATTAAATCTGATAGTGAAATTTTAACCGTTTTAAATAAGGCGATGAATGATCTGAAAAAAGCACTTCCTAGTAAATATACCGATGCCCATGTGCAGCTTTATGGTGTGTATGGTTTGTTTCCTGAGGATAGTTTAGAGGGAAAAGAGCTCGTTAATCAAATGCAGTTGACGATGAATTACCAAGTAGGTGAGCAGCAGCGTATTTGTTCTCGCTTTGACCCTCAGCTGGTCGCAGATTATAAAAAGAACTTTGACTTAAGCCGTTTATTATTAACAGCGGTAAATAAAGATGAGCTTTCATTACGCTTTCAACCAAAGGTTGATACTAAAACAGGCCAAATATTTATTGCTGAGGTGTTAATTCGCTGGTATGAGCCGAGTAAACATGGCTGGGTAGCGCCAGCTCATTTTATCCCGATTGCTGAATGCGATGGTCAAATTATCTCAATAGGGCGCTGGGTTATTTCTCAAAGCTGTAAAACACTAAAATACTGGGCAGACAACAAAACAGGCGTGGGTGTATTAGCAATTAACTTGTCTGCTAGGCAATTAAAAGATGATCCGGATTGGATTGACTACATGCTCGAGTGTTTAAGCAGCAATAGTTTAGAGCCGTCACAGTTAGTTTTTGAGTTAACAGAAACTTATCTAATCGAAGATTTTACTACCTGCGAACAGCAATTAATAAGGCTGAGATCGTTGGGGTTTAAGCTATTAATTGATGACTTTGGTGTAGGTTACTCATCACTTGGCTATCTTTCTAAGCTGCCTGTAGATGGCGTTAAACTAGATAGAACCCTTATTACTGATATTGAATCGTCTTTAGCGATGCAAAGTATGATTCGTAATTTTACGCGTATGTCGCATGATCTAAATTTAAAAGTTGTTGCTGAGGGGGTAGAAACAGCCTATCAATGTGAATTAATTAAAAAGTTAGGGTGTGACTACATACAAGGCTATTACTACAGTGAGCCTTTAGAGCAGGATGATTTTTGTAATTATTTAAACCATTTTAATTCTCAAGGTGCGCAATGAGTTCGATTACGGTCGTCATACTAGACGATGATGCTTTTTTATTAAAAGTATTACAAAGGACTATTCATCGAGCCTATCCAGAGGTTGATATAATGACAACCTCTGATATTGATGAATTTTGGCAGCTGCTAAACACTAAGCCAGACTTAGATTTAGTATTAAGTGATTATTTAATGCCGCAAATGAATGGATTGGATGTTTTAGAGCAATGCTCTTCACAAAACCCCTACCCAGTCAGAGCATTACTTACTGGTGATATGACATTGAGCACCATGATGCGACAACCTAATGTTGTGCATGCTTACCTTGCTAAGCCGTTTAATGAAGCAGATATAACCGCGCTTTTTGACAATGTAGCGGCGTTAAAGTCGTTACCTTTTGCTTTTAATGTGCGCAGGCAGTTAGGGGCAATGATCAGCTTCCCTGTTTACCCTCTTATTTTAAAAGAACTCAGAGACTTAGTACAAAGCGATGAATTTGATTTACATGATATTAGCCATGTTGTCTCTCAAGAGCCAATAATAACCGCTAAATTGTTGCAACTTGCAAACTCTGCTTATCTTGGCTTTATAAGGCCTACCTCGTCAATTGATGAAGCTGTGTCGAGGCTCGGAACCACTATATTAATGGCTATCACCACTTCTTTATTGGTTGCCAAAAATTTTGAATCGTCTATTCCTGTTGATGTGCATGAAAAGCAATTAAATATAGCGGCGAATTACGCTAGTTGTGTTAAGCGTTTTGCAAAGCAAGCAGGTTTTAACTTACATGATCAAGAATTATTATTTTCAGTGGCGTTATTGAGTTTTGTTGGCAAAATTATTTTACTGTCTCAAGGCGAAAGTGAACCGCCAGATGAACATGCGCAAACCATCAACAATGGATACGTGAGTGCCAATTTTATTTCGGCCTACGTTTTAAAGTTGTGGGGATACGACACGAAAATATGTAACTTACTGATGAGTTGCCATGATTTAGCTGGTACTGATGATAATGAGTTAACTCTGTTTAATCATATGTTGTATATTGTTTGGCAAATTATTTTTGATGAACAAACTCCCATGCAATTACGTGCATACTGTGACTCAAAAGGCGTAGACCCATTACTTTGCCATGTTATTAGTGAATTTGATTGGCAGAGTTATACCTCTTAAATAGACTCTGTATAAAATAACGTTTAAAAACGGGCAGTATTACAAAACCACCTATTTATAATTTCCTCTGAGTTCTCCTTCTTCTCTTTATTATCTACTTTAGTCTAATAAAAACCGCATAAAAGATCATTATAAGTACGTTTTATCACCAGCTTGGTTTAAAAAACGTACAACCACGTTGTTTTTAGTTCTTATAAATATAACTTCATATTTAACATTGTATTAACTTGCGGTGGTGTGATATTAAATTGCTACTTTGGTTGTATTTTGAGCTCTTAAAGGTGTTATTTTCCTGTTTTTAAAGTTATTTGCATTTTTATGCTAATTTTATCAAGTTTTTTGTTTCTTTTTGTTTGTGTATGTTGCTAGGATGTTGGCAAGGGGATGCACGAATATACCCCACACACATTATAAGAATACACAAAACAGGGTCATCATTATGTCAACATATCGTTTAAACACCTTGGCTGTAGCGGTTGCTTTTGCCTTCAGTGCGCCAAGTATGGTTAATGCACAAGAAGCGTCAGCTAAAGCTGAAAAAAATATCGAACAAATATCTGTTTTAGGATCGCGAGTTTCAAACCGAACTGCCACTGAGTCGTCATCACCTATTGATTTAATTGACGCAGATGATTTAAACAAAGGCGGCTTTACCGAGCTTGGGCAGAGCTTACAGGCAACGGCGCCGTCATTTAACTTCTCACGAACACAGGTTTCTGATGGTTCTGATTTATTTCGTCCTGCTACATTACGCGGCTTACAACCAGACCAAACGCTGGTTTTAGTCAACGGTAAACGCCGTCATAATCAATCTATTTTTGGTTTAACAAGTACTGTGGGCGGTGGCTCTGCCGGTACTGATATGAATGCGATTCCGCTTATTGCTTTAAAAGGAGTTGAAGTGTTACGTGATGGTGCGGCGGCGCAGTATGGCTCTGATGCAATTGCAGGGGTTATCAACTTATCACTTAATAACTCAACAGATTTAACCACCGGGTACGTACAATATGGCGAAACGGCAGAAGGAGATGGAGAAACAATTTCAGCCGGTTTAAACCGTGGCTTTGAATTAGGTAATGAAGGCGGTTTTATAAATTTATCGCTTGAGTATCGAGATGCAGATAAAACTAACCGCGCAGAGCGAGATACGGGTGGTTCACTTAATGTTGCACCAGGTACTTTATCGGACGAAGTACGTTGGGGACAAGGTAATGCAGAGAGTGAATTCACTTCGGTATTTTACAATATGGCGTTGCCAATGGGTGAGGGGGAGCTTTACTCATTTGGTGGTTACTCTGAGCGTACTGCACTAGGCAACGGCTTTTACCGTAATTTTAATGAAGCGTCTAAAAACGTAACGCAAGTTTACAGCGACGGTTTTTTACCGCAAATCGACAATGAAGCACAAGATATTTCGGTAGCTGTTGGTTTTAAAGGTGAAATTAACCCTGATTGGACCTACGATGTTTCTGCTGTTTACGGTGAAAACCAATACGATTTTACCTCACGAAATACTTTAAATGCGTCATACGCGGCGGAGTATTTATTTAGTAATCCGGGTGCAAGCGATGCCGATATAGCCGCGAATGCTGGCCCAACAGAGGGTTATTCGGGTGGATTTAGATTTGATCAAACAACGTTTAATGCAGATATAAACGGAATTATTGATATTGGTCGCAGTGAGCCTGTTTATGTTTCAATTGGCGCTGAATACCGTAAAGAAAACTATGAAATTGTACCCGGTGAGGTGGCATCATACGCATGTGGAGCAGCCAACACGGATACCTCATATCCATCGGTGAACGATCCGAGTCAATTTGCACAATGTGGCTTTCAAGCTTATAACGGCCTTCGTCCTGAAGCTTCAAACAAAAGCGATCGTGATAGTTACGCAGTATATGTAGATGCAGAAACCATGTTAAGCGATGCATGGAATGTGAGCGGTGCCCTTCGCTATGAAGATTTTTCGAATGCGGGTGACGACATCATAGGTAAAGTAGCAACACGTTATGAATTTAATGATGACTTTGCAGTACGTGGTGCCTTATCAACGGGCTTTAGAGCGCCATCATTACAGCAAAGTGGTTACACTGCGTTTACCACTAACTTAGGGTCTGACGGCACGTTAAGTCAGTCGTTTACAGCGACAACGGGCTCTGCATTTCCTGCAGCTTTAGGCGTTGATACATTAAAGCTTGAAACATCAACTAACTACAGTGCCGGTTTTGTTTACGATGTGACCAGTGATTTATCGTTAACGGTGGATTTTTACCGTGTAGAAATTGAAGACCGTATTACATTAGGCAGCTTGTTATCGGCTGATGATGTGGCGTTTAGTCCTGAGGCGGTTGCTGCTCTGCAAGCAACGGGTGCAGTGCAAGCGAATTACTTTTCAAACTCAGTGAATTCAACCACTCAAGGCGTGGACATTATTGCGTCATACCGCACTGATTTATATGATGGTAATTTTTCTGCTACGTTTGCGGGTAACTTAAACGAAACTAAAATTGATAGTGTGAATGCAGCTCCCGGCATTCCAAAAAGTGTAGCACTTGATGACATTCAAAGTAGCTTTTTAACCGACGGACAACCGGGTGAACGTGCAACGCTTACCTTTGATTATGAGCGTGATGCCTACAGCGCAATGATCCGCTTTAATTACTTTGGCGAAACTGATGTGAAGTACTTTGGTAATGACCATATTGAGCTTGCAACAGATGGCTCGTTTAAAGCGACGAGTACCGTAGAGACTGCAGTACTCGTAGATTTAAACGTAAGCTATGAAATTAATGAGATGTTTTCGTTATCGGTTGGAGCAGACAACGTATTTGATGAAACACCGGATGAGCTAGGTGATGATGAAGTACTAAATGCTATCTCAAATGGGGCATTTAAATACCCGTTACGTGCAGTACCATACGGTTTTGATGGCCGTAGTTACTATGCAAAACTAAGCTTTAGTTTTTAATTTTTAGGTTAAATTAAACCAGCAAAGGCGCCGTTTTAAACGGCGCTTTTTTTATGCTTAAAAATATTGAAAAAGGCATTAAAAATGGTTGCATGCTTGAAAATTAAGCATACAATCGCCATCAATATCAGTGTGGGATATGTATCCCTCTCATTTTACTAATAGGAAAAAACAAATGGCTAAAAAAGGCAAAGCAAAAGCGGTTAATAAATCCGCAGTAGACACCGGTCGAGGAGTGATAAAGCACAACGCATTGGCGGCACTGGTAACCTCTAAAGTATTTAAACCGCAAGTGGTTAAAGCTAAAAAAGGTAAAGGTTCGTTTAAACGTAACAACAAACATGCAGGACAAGAGTCCTATTTAATCGCGGCTTAATTAGCAC
Source organism: Pseudoalteromonas sp. S1610 (assembly GCF_005887465.1). GTDB lineage: Bacteria > Pseudomonadota > Gammaproteobacteria > Enterobacterales > Alteromonadaceae > Pseudoalteromonas > Pseudoalteromonas undina. Next base: position 70,883 of record NZ_PNDI01000010.1, read on the forward strand.
CGATCAAATAGGGCTTTTGACTTACCGAAATAAGGCTGACTTCGAGCTAAGAGCTTCGGGTTTCGAGTCACGAGCAGCGAACACAACCTAGCACCTTTAGCCTTCTCTTTCCGCGCAGCGTCTCATGATCTCTTTTTGAATTAATCACTTAAAACATGTTTGCACAAAGAGAAGTGAATGAGGAGTAAATGAGAAGGCAACGGGTGACGAGTAGCGAGCTTGTGCAAACAGTCTAGCATCTAGTCATATCAGCCCTTAAATCTATTCTTTCAGCGCAGCGCCTCCCGCAGCTCGCAGCTCGTAGCTCGCCACCCGAAACCCGTATCCTCGTTATCCATGTATTATCGATTTAGAATTTGCCAAATAAGAAGCATGGTTTATCACTGTTTGCGAAGGGTTCTCACCAAATAATTGCGTGTAGTCTTTGGTAAATTGCCCTGCATGCCAAAACCCCCAATTGGCAGCAACCACAGAAATGGGTTTATCTTGCTTTGCTAATTTTAGCTCTCTTCTAACATTATTTAATCGGGTTAAACGTAAAAACCGCAGTGGGTTTATCCCTAAAATACTCTCAAAACTATATTGTAAGGTACGCCTGCTCACAAAGGTGAGTTCGCATAATTGAGTAATTGTTACCGTGTTTTGTGGATGCGCTTTTATATAATCTTTTACTTTATCAACAACCGCTTTGCGGTGTTTATAACTGGGAGCGATGCGTTGACATGGGATCTGTTCGTTTAGTAAATGTAATGCCAGCATATTAAGCATGTCTTGCTGTAAATCGGCATTTAGGCCAAAAGCGTTGTTGCTAACCATACTGTTTATTATACCCCGGGCACTTTTTAGCATGGCGTTGCATGTTGTCAGTCGCTCAGTACCTGAAGACGTTATATTTTTTAAGTGCATCCCCTGTATCTGAGCCATATGTTCTAACGATTGCGTGTCTATTACTAAACCATAAATATTAAACTGCTCAGGTGTAATAAGCTCAAAGTTACTCTCACTAGTGCGACACATAAATTGATTACTTGCCACATTTAAGCCATTAATTTTGCTCTGCTGCGACTGCTTTGGGATCCCAAGCCAAATAGATCGTGGCGCTATTGCGCATTGTTGGTGAAGAGCACGCTCTGTGTATTCTTCAAATGCATGAATATTAGAATAATCCACGCTTTCTATACACCCAAAAAATCGCCCATCACTGAGCTGATCATATTTTTGCTGCCACTGCGTTAGGTTATGCGCCTGCTCATCTATATCTTGGGTATGCACCATGCTCTTTTGTGGTGCGCTAGCTAAATCTTGCTGCGTCATAATGGCGTTACTCTTTGCTTTTTTTATTTTTATTAAGATTAAGTTACCACCTGTAACTATAGTTAACTATATGAAATAAAGCTAAAAATGATGATTTGCCAAAATTCGATAGTGTCTTGGTATGAATTAAGCTCTCTTGAAACTAAACAAAATTGATTTATAGCTTATAGGTCAGCAAAACCTGTACCAAGGTTTGAACTAGTTGTTATGTGGAGTAGATCATGGGGCAAAGGTACCGATATACACTGGGCACGCAGGTGTATAATTTTAAAAATTTGGCGCAAGTAATGGCAAAAGCCACTCCTCATCGCTCAGGTGACAGGTTAGCGGGTGTTATTGCACAATCAGCGCAAGAGCGAGCGGTTGCCCAAATGACCTTAGCGGATATTCCGTTGAAGGCATTTTTAAATGAGGCACTGATTGCTTATGAAGACGATGAAATAACTCGCTTAATTATGGACGAACACGATGCTAGTGCATTTATGGCGGTTGCTCATTTAACCGTGGGAGATTTTCGTAATTGGTTGTTAAGTGACTTTGCAACTCCCTCGGTACTTGCAAGTGTAAGACAGGGGATCACTCCGGAAATGGCTGCGGCTGTTAGCAAAATAATGCGTAATCAGGATCTTATCCTTATTGCTAAAAAATGCCATGTAACCAGTGCATTTAGAAACACCATTGGTTTACCTGGGCATTTATCCACGCGTTTACAACCTAATCACCCAACAGATGATATTAACGGCATTGCCGCCTGTATTTTAGATGGGTTGCTGTACGGTAATGGTGATGCGGTGATAGGTATAAACCCCGCAACCGACAACGTGGCGCAGGCTATTAAATTGATGACATTGATGGATGAGGTGATTCAAAAATATGAAATTCCTACCCAAAGCTGTGTGCTTACCCATGTCACTAATACGATTGAATGCATAGAAGCGGGGGCGCCAGTTGATTTAGTGTTTCAGTCTATTGGTGGAACAGAAGCCACCAATTCGAGTTTTGGTTTTAGTTTAAATACTTTAGCTGAGGCACAAGATGCCGCGCTGAGTTTAAAGCGTGGCACGGTAGGCAATAATGTGATGTATTTTGAAACAGGGCAAGGCAGCTCGCTTTCGGCTAATGCTCATCACGGGCTTGATCAGCAAACCTGCGAAACTCGCGCGTATGCCGTTGCACGAAAATTTAATCCGCTATTAGTTAATACGGTGGTGGGATTTATAGGCCCGGAGTATTTATTTGATGGCAAAGAAATTACCCGCGCGGGGCTTGAGGATCATTTTTGTGCCAAATTACTGGGTATTCCGATGGGATGTGACGTGTGTTACACCAATCATGCCGAGGCTGACCAAAATGATATGGATAATTTACTTACGCTGCTTGGTGTAGCTGGGTGCTCGTTTGTGATGGGGATTCCGGGCTCCGATGACATTATGCTCAATTACCAAACTACCTCATTTCATGATGCGTTATACGTGCGCCGAGTTCTAGGCTCTCGTCCCGCGCCAGAATTTGAAAAGTGGCTTACTAACATGAACATTATGAAAAACAGTAGCGATGTTACTTTATCGCACAGTCTTCCCGCTGCATTTGCTAAGCCGTTAGATGCACTGGCGGGAGGTCGTTCATGACTGCTGATTTTAAATCAAATGACCTTGCTAATACTGATCATAAAAATAATGGCAATGTGGTACACAACCCATGGCGTGACTTACGCCAGTTTACTGATGCCCGCATAGGACTTGGTCGAGCGGGTATTAGTTTACCAACCTCTGAAATGCTGGCGTTTCAACTGTCGCATGCGCAAGCGCGCGATGCAGTCAATTTTCCACTTGATATCAATGAAATGAAAGCAAAGTTAGCGACTGTTAATGCAGCTAATGCGCGTGTATTGCATTTACATAGCCAAGCGGTTGATAGAGTTACTTATTTACAACGACCAGATTTAGGTCGAAAGCTAAATGAGAATAGTCGTCAATTATTACTTGATTTTGTTGCTGAGCAACAGCAAAGCACCCAAGAAAAATACGACTTAGCAATTGTAGTCGCTGATGGTTTGTCATCGTTGGCGGTTCAAAAAAATGCAGCTCCTTTTATAACTGAATTACTTTCACAGTTGAGCGTTAATAAGCCACTTACTTTTGCTCCAATCACCTTAGTTGAACAAGGGCGAGTAGCCATTGGTGATGATATTGGTGAGTTATTGAATGCCCAAATTGTGATGGTGCTCATTGGTGAACGTCCTGGGCTTAGCTCACCAGATAGCTTGGGACTTTATTTAACCTGGGAGCCTAAAACAGGGCTTAACGATTCGCTGCGTAATTGTATATCTAATATTCGTCCTGCTGGTTTGCCCTATATCGATGCGGCAAGACGGGCAGCCTACTTATTAAATGAAGCTAAAACATTAAAACTAACAGGAGTGAACTTAAAAGATCGGACACAGGATGATGTGATTGAGCATCAACAATCGAGCCGTCATTTTTTAAATGCGGAATAACGGTAACTAAAAATAAAAAATCGATAAAGAGGATGTTATGTCTACTAATAATTCAGAATACTTAGCAAAAAGGCAGCTCAAAGGTGGCACTGCAGGTTGGTTATTGCTGGCAGGGTTAGGGGTATCGTATGTTATTTCAGGTGACTTTGCTGGGTGGAACTTTGGTATTGCAGAAGCTGGCTGGGGCGGCTTCGCGATAGCTGCAGTGTTAATGGCGATTATGTATTTAACTTTGGTGTTATCGCTGGCTGAAATGTCGGCTGCTATTCCTGCTGCTGGAGGGGGTTATAGTTTTGCTCGTCAAGCAATGGGGCCAACGGGTGGTTATTTAACCGGTCTTGCGGTATTAATTGAATATGCGTTAGCACCGGCCGCCATTGTGATATTTATTGGCTCTGCAGTGGAGGCGTTAACGGGGTTCAATGGCCCATGGGTTTATGCACTATTTTATTTGGTGTTTGTAGGTATTCATTTAGCTGGAGTAGGTGAAGCGCTAAAAGTAATGATGGTAATAAGCGGTTTAGCGGTACTGGCTATTGTTGCAACGGCAGTGGTTTTAATTACAAATTTTGATGCTACCAATTTATTTGATGTTGCAGTAACTGATGCCGCAGGTGCGAATGAATTTTTACCTTTGGGTTGGTATGGGATATGGGCTGCATTACCTTTTGCTATGTGGTTGTTTTTAGCGGTTGAAGGCGTGCCATTGGCGGCTGAAGAAGCAAAAGATCCGGCTAAAGATGTACCTAAAGGCATTATTGGTGCCATGGTATTTTTATTGTTTACCGCATTATTAGTGGTTGTGTTAGTACCCGGCGCAGCAGGTGCAACAGCAATGGGCGCAAGTGCAGTTCCGTTGGTAGATGCGTTAAATGCAACAGGCAATAGCGATTTAGCAACCGTGGTTAATATACTGGGATTAGCAGGGCTGGTGGCTTCATTTTTCTCTATTATTTATGGCTATAGTCGGTTGGTGTTTGCGTTATCGCGTGCAGGATATTTACCGCGTTCGTTATCAATTACTACAGTGCGTAAAGTGCCAGCACGAGCGCTTATTGTACCTGCTGTATTTGGTTTTTTAGCTTCACTAAGTGGTGAGGGCGATTTAATGTTAGCTATGGCGGTGGTTGGTGCAACAGTATCGTATGCGTTAATGGCGCTGAGTCATATAATGTTGCGCTTAAAACAACCCGACTTACCTCGACCTTATAAAACGCCTGGCGGCATTGTCACTTCAAGCATAGCATTGTGTTTATCCTTGATTGCTCTGACCGGTGTGTACGCCTTTGACCCCCGTGCTTTTTTATACACTATGGTGCTGTTTATAGTCGGTGCGGCGTATTACTTTGGCTTTAGCTCTAAACACTTAGTGGCCAAAAGTGCAGATGAGGAGTTTGCTATGCTGGCTGATGCTGAGGCTGGTTTAAATACAGCGATAAGTGAGGGGTAATTTTCATTTACTGAAATATCTCATGTGGCTTTAATATTCGAAGAGTTTGCGCTGGCGCGGTAAGTTTTAACTTACCGCGCTTTTTATTGTAAATAAACTCAGTAATACAAAAGATTCATTCAAAAAGTAGGCCGTTTTTAATACAACATTGCGCTGAACGTTTGTTACAGCGCAGAAGTAAATTATATGGTTAACCTAATAAAAGCTAACTAGGACGTGCGGTAGAGTCTCTAACGACGAGCTCAGGAGTGTATAGTTTTATAATATCGCGGTCATTGCCATTACGAATTTGGGCTATTAACAAGCTGGCCGCATCTTCGGCAATTTTATTATTAGGCTGATGAGCCGTGGTGAGTTTTGGCCATGTTTGACGAGAGAATGGGCTATCTTCAAATCCTGTTATAGAAAGCTCGCTGGGTATATCAATGTTCATTAATCTGGCTGCAAATAACGCACCGGCGGCTATTTCATCATTACATGAGACAATAGCGGTTGGCCTATTTGTTTGGCTAATGAGTGTTTTAGCGCCCTCAACCCCCGACTCAAATGAATATTCGCCATCAATAATTAAGCTTGGATCTATAGTAATGTCGTATTGGGTTAGCGCTGCTTTGTAACCTTCCAAGCGCTCTTTGGTCGAGTTATGCTCGCTGCCACCGGCTAAAAAGCCAATGCGCGTGTGGCCGTTATTAATTAGATGCTCAGTAATTGACTTTGAGGCGAGATTATCGTCAATCATAATACAGGGTGTTAATGAGTCAGGCGCGTCGTGCCCTGATAAAATACGCACAACTTTTAGGTCTAGTTGAGTTAGCTTTTCAACAAACTCAGGCATTTCAGAAAAGGGCGGGGTGAGTAAGATTCCCGCGATACGAGTGCGTTTGATCATATTAGTAATTTCATCAAAAATATGCGCTTCTTTGGCATCACATGGGTGAATAAGTAGTTCAAACCCCTGCTTTTTGCACGCATCTAAAATACCATTTTGCATGTCGATAATGTAGTACGCATTAGGATTGTCGTATATGTAAGCTATGCTGTAAGCTTTTGTTCCTGCAAGACTTCTTGCTGCTAAGTTTGGCTGGAAGTTCAACTTTTCGACTGATGCCATAACTCTTTCACGGGTATTGTCACGGACCGAGGTTTCGTTATTTATTACTCTTGATACCGTTTTTATTGATACCCCGGCATCTTTTGCCACGTCGTTTATTGTTGTTCTCATAGGCTTAATAGACCTTTATATATCATTTTAGGTACTAATTTATCTTTATCGGCTAACGACTACAGCAAGAGTAGTTAACAGTACTCGGTTTTTATTATTTGACGACTAAATTATAAAGACATCATTGAATATTAACAGTTAATTTATACGCCTTTCTTGTGAGAATGGTAGATAAAGTTTTAGGTAATAATTTAGTAATATTTAAATTTAATTTAAATACAATGGTTTAAAAGAATATTAAGCTCACACTTGTAAATTTTTTGTATCTTTTTTGCCCTTCTGTGTAGCTATAAAAGAAAAAAAAGGATACATTAATAGCTTAATGACAGCGTTGTCATAAATTAAAGCGCAATGTTAATTATTATTTAGAACCTACGTAGTGGATTGTTTGGCTAAGGTAGCAATTACTAGATATGAATAGTGATTAATTTAAAGCATAAAATATTTTTTAGCTGATGGTACATTATAAACTAACCGCACTAAGAATAAATGCATTCAAAAATCGATTTAATTTTTAGCATTTGAAAGAGATGCTTGAGTGACTAAGTTAATAATAAAGGGAGAGTAGCGAATGAAGATTAAATCATTACTGACAGCATGCTGCTTAGCACTAGGTTTAAGTGCATGTCAGGGCAATTTTGAAGGACAAAATACGGCATCGGTTCAGCTAAGCCCTGCAAACGATAGTGCGGTGGAGTTACTTGCTAAAACATTACAAATAAAATATCAGCAAGTTGATAACCGCCCATCAGCACAGTGCGATCCAGATATTGAAAACGGTCACTGTTTTAAAGCGAATTTACATTTAACTGCCAACTCGGCGATTAACGTTGACCAATGGAAAATTTACTTTAGTCAAATTACGCCAATACAAAAGTCGATTAGCGATGAATTTACTATTAAACACGTTAATGGTGATATTCATGTCATTGAGCTTAAAGATGGGTTTACTGGCTTTAAAGCCGGTGAGACTAAAACGATTACTTTTTATGCGCATTTTTGGTCATTATCGCAAAGCGACGCTATTCCTAACTATATCGTGGTGAATAACAATGACACCGCTAAAGTGATTGAAAGTACAAAGCCTAAAATTGACCCAGAGACGGGCTTAGAGCTATTACCTCATGTAGAACCTTATACCGATTACACTCGTCAGTTTAAACGTACTGCGGGCGACAAAACACAGTGGCTTACTGCTGAGCGCTTGTTTGAGCGTAATGAAAAGTATGACTTTTCAGCTTATTTAACCTCGCAAAATCAAGTGAGTAATGTCATTGCTCAGCAAATTATACCCACCCCACGCGTTAGCGAGTTTAGTCAAACTCAAACGCTTGATATTAGCCAAGGGCTTAATATTAATTATGCAGAAGTTAATAAATCAAGTGTATTAGCTGCAATCGAGCGACTGGAACTACTAGGTATTAATTTAAGCGATGATGCAGCGGCAATTAAGGTCACACTTAATTCCACTGTTAAAAAAGATCAGCTTAATGGTAGTTATAAATTAGCAATTCAAGCCGATGAGGTTGTAATCGATGCAGTTGACGAAACGGGTGTTTTTTATGCTCTGCAAAGTTTAGCGAGCTTATATCAGGTTAACAGTAATATATTACCTGTGGGAGAGGTTATTGATGCACCGCATTATCAGTTTAGAGGGGTATTGGTTGATGTAGCGCGAAACTTTCGTGATAAAGGCTTCATTTTAAAGTTACTTGATCAAATGGCTGCTTATAAACTTAACAAGCTACATTTACACTTAGGTGATGATGAAGGCTGGCGTTTAGAAATTCCATCACTGCCTGAGCTTACAGATATAGGTGCAAAGCGTTGTTTTGATCAAAGCGAGCAGCAATGTTTAATGCCACAGCTAGGCGCAGGGCTTGAAACTTCAAGTGCAGCAAACGGCTATTATTCGGTAGCTGATTACCAAGAAATACTTAAAGCGGCGAGTGCGCGTCACATTCAGGTGATCCCATCGCTTGATATGCCAGGACATTCTCGCGCTGCGATTAAATCCATGCAAGCGCGTTATAATAAATATATACAACAAGGCGATAAACAAAAAGCCGAACAGTTTTTACTTTATGACCCGCTTGATACAACGGTGTATTCGTCGGTACAGCACTACAACGACAATACCATTAATGTGTGTTTAGACTCATCCTATGCGTTTATCCGTGAAGTAATGGAACAAGTAAAAAGTATTCATAGTGAGGCACAGCATCCGCTAACTCGTTATCACATAGGTGCCGATGAAACCGCCGGGGCATGGGTCGATTCACCTGCTTGTGCTGATTTTATTAAACAAAATAAGTTAGAAATTACCGAAGCAGGTCAGCTGGGCAGTTATTTTATTGAACGTATCGCTAATATGTTGGCTGATATGAATATTGAAACCGCAGCATGGAGCGATGGCTTATCGCATACTAACCCAGAGAATATGCCAGAGGTTGTGCAAGGTAATATTTGGGATTTATTAATGTGGAATGGCCATCAGCGTGCACATGAATTTGCCAATAGAAATTGGCAAGCAGTGCTTTCGTCGCCAGATGTGCTGTATTTTGACTTTCCGTATGAGGCAGACCCACAAGAGCATGGTTATTACTGGGCTTCAAGGCACATAAATACTGAGAAAATATTTCAGTTTATGCCAGATAATTTGCCTATTCATGCTGAGTTTTGGTTTGATAGAGAAGATAAGCCTTATGTAGCTGATGACACATTACAGCATGATGAGCAAGGCAAGGTCGTATCCGCGCCTTTAGCTAAAGATAAACGTTTTGTGGGTATTCAGGGTCAATTATGGAGCGAAAATACGCGTACCAATAATATGGCTGAATATAAGCTATTCCCACGATTATTATCGCTGGCACAGCGCGCTTGGCATAAAGCAGATTGGGCGGTACCGTATGATCACAATGGCTTTGTTTACAGCCAACAAACAAATCGCTTTAGCCCTGAATTAAAACAGCAGCGCGATCAGCAATGGCAAACTTTTGCTGCTACCATGGGGCTAAAAGAATTTGCCAAGTTAGAACGTGCTGATGTGCATTATCGTCTTGCAAATGCAGGTGCTAAAATTGAGAATAGTATGTTGTACGCCAATATTGCTTACCCTGGTTTAGTGATTGAATACAAACAAGGTGATGAGCAATGGAAAACCTACACACAACCTGTCAAAGTAACACAAGATGTATGGGTTCGATCTAAGACTCCATCAGCTAGTCGTGTAAGCAGAAAGCTTAAAGTAACGCACCGTTAAGGTGCGTTTTTCCGTTAAATTATTGACGATTGAAGAAGTTATTTATTTGTAAATAAAAATAATGACAACGCTGTCATTTGTGCTAGTATAAGATTCATACAGTATGACAGTCCGGCTTTATTTTAGTGTTTTGCAAAACGGTCGAACAACTTAAGAGGCAAAAATGATCACCAACAATATTAAAAACAATCAACTCTTTGTGGGGATCGATGGCGGCGGCACTAAATGTAAAGCAATTATCGTCAATAGCTGTAATAACATAGTCGGCACCGGTGTGGCAGGCCCAGGTAACCCGTTACATGGTTTTAATCAAGCAACTCATTCTATTGAGCAATCAGCGCGTTTAGCATTACAAGATGCAGGGCTTAAAGATATGCCTTTATCTGAGCTTATTGCAGGGGTTGGCCTAGCAGGGGTTAACTTACCAAGTTTGCATAATCAAATGACACAATGGCAACACCCATTTAAAGCCATGCACTTAACTACTGATTTACTTATTGCTTGTATGGGCGCTCATCAGGGCGAGGATGGCGCAGTGATGATTGCTGGCACTGGTTCGTGTGGATTTTCATACGTTAATGGCCAATCGTTTATGATTGGTGGTCATGGCTTTCCACATGGTGACAAAGGCAGTGGTGCATGGATTGGCTTTACTGCTTGTCAGTATGTGCTGCTTAGCCTAGATAAATTAATCCCAAGTGGTGCGCTTACTAACTTGTTAATGAAGTATTTAGAAGTCAGCGATGCAATGCAACTTGTTGAAGTGATTGCCAATAAGCCTGCAGCCTTTTTTGCGCAACTTGCAGGTTGTGTTTTTCAATCAGCACAGGCGAACGATGCCACAGCAATTGCCATTTTAAAAGAAGGTGGCGCTTATTTAAGCGACATTGCACGACAATTATTAGATAAAAACCCACCAAGGCTTTCGTTTATTGGTGGCTTATCAACCGTGATGACAACATGGTTAGACCCAGACATACAAGCTATTTTATCAGCCCCATTATCGTCACCAGAAATGGGGTCTGTACTTTACGCTAAACAACAGCACGTTAATTACAGCAGCCAGGAGTTATGATGTTTAACACACTAATGGAAAAAGAAGCGGCGCAAACGCCAAATGTTATTGAAAAGCAAATTATTGCCAACCAACCTTTAGTGGAAAAAATTGGTCATAAGCTTCGCGATATGGGCCCTAAGGTGGTTATGATGATTGGTCGCGGTTCATCAGATCATGCTGGTGTTTTTGGTAAGTATTTAATTGAAATTGAAGCGGGTGTACCGGTCAGTTCTGCAGCGCCATCAGTGGCGAGTGTATATGGTAAAACATTAAAGCTTGAAGGCGCTGTTGTGATTGTAATTTCTCAATCAGGACGCAGCCCAGACATTCTTGCCCAGGCAAAAATGGCGAAAGAGGCAGGCGCTTATTGTATTGCGCTGGTTAACGATGAAGCGTCACCTCTACAAGACATAGTCGATGATTTTGTTCCTCTTAAAGCCGGCGATGAAATTTCGGTGGCGGCAACAAAAAGCTATTTGGCAACGTTATCAGCCCTAGTACATATTGTTGCTAATTGGACTCAAAATGAGTCATTATTACAAGGGCTTGACGAGTTACCTAGCGCGCTTAATGCCATTATAAATTCGCCAACTCAGTTACAACCTACTGAGTTTGCAAATATTAAGAATATGGTGGTGTTGGCACGTGGTTTAGGGTTTTCTATCTCAAAAGAAATGGCACTTAAGCTTAAAGAGGTGTGTGCTATTCATGCTGAGTCATTTAGTAGTGCGGAGTTTTTACATGGTCCGGTGACTTTAGTTGAGCAAGGGTTAGTGATTTTAGATTGTTTGGTTGAAGATGAAACCAAAGAGTCACATCAGCAGCAAATTGCTGAGGTCAAAAAACGTGGTGCACAAGTGATTAGTCTTAATCAACAAGGTATTAAAGTACACCCGCGATTAGCGCCATTTTTAGTATTACAGCGTTTTTACCTTGATGTGGCAAAAGTGGCATTAAGCCGTGGTTTTAATCCTGATGAGCCAAAGGGGCTTAAAAAAGTAACAAGGACATTATAAATGTCAGTTAAACGAATTCATGTAGCCCAGTTTTTTGATGGCGAGCACTTTGTTAACGACAAAGTGCTGAGCGTTGATGCGGGTATTATTACGGCAATAGATGATAACGTACAGCAGGCAGATGAGCACCTAACGGGTTTAGTCGCACCTGGCTTTATTGATCTACAAGTTAATGGCGGTGGCGGTGAGTTGTTTAACCGTACTAGCAGTGTTGCAGGGGTTAAAAAAATACTGCTAGCACATGCCAAATACGGTACAACTGCTATGCTGCCAACGTTAATTACTGACACCGTAGAAGTAATGCGCCAAGCAGCCGATGTAATTGCTAAGGCGATAGCTCAAAAAACGCCAGGTATTATTGGTATTCACTTTGAAGGGCCGCACTTATCAGTGGCAAAAAAGGGGGCTCACAGCGCTGATTTTATTCGTCCTATTTCTGAACAAGAGTGGCAGGTGTTATCTCGTCAAGATTTAGGTAAAGTCGTAGTCACCTTAGCGCCTGAAAATGTACTACCAAGCGATATTACCAAAATGCGCGATTTAGGGATTCAGGTTTGTCTAGGTCATACCAATGCAAGCTTTGAACAGGCTCAACAGGGCGTTGATGCTGGGGCAACCGGATTTACGCATTTGTATAATGCTATGTCACCACTACAAGGGCGTGAGCCGGGAGTGGTTGGCTGTGCATTATTAAATGATGATACTTATTGTGGCTTAATTGTTGATGGCCATCATGTTGATTACGCAGCATGCCAACTGGCATTAAAAGCAAAACCCATAGGGCACGTGTTCTTAGTTACTGATGCGATGCCACCAGTGGGAACAGATGACACTCAGTTTGCTTTTTTTGACCGAACTGTCAGCTTAGAGAATGGTAAACTCACCTCTACAACAGGCGAGTTGGCCGGCTCTGCGCTTGATATGGCAACCGCAGTTAGAAACACTGTGATTTATTTAAAACAGCCATTAGCGCAAGCGCTTAAAATGGCGAGTTTATATCCTGCTCAGTATTTAAAGTTGCCTGCCACACACGGGCGATTAATACTGGGTAGTCCAGCAGATTTTGTACAATTAAACACACAACAACAAGTCATTAGCACGTGGATTGGCGGCGCTCGGGTTTGTTAACAACATAATAAATATAAATAAAGGAAAATAACATGACAACCAATGTTATGGATACGTCCAAAAATAGTAGCGTGGTCCCCATGGCCATTGTTGCGGTATTATTTTTTATACTGGGCTTTGCTACTTGGCTTAATGGCTCGTTAATGCCTTACTTAAGTCAAATTTTACAATTAACCCCATTTCAAGGGTCGTTAATTTTATTTTCCTTTTATATTGCGGTCACATTTACTGCGCTGCCCTCGGCAGTATTGATCAAAAAGGTCGGCTACAAAAACGGTATGGCATTGGGGATGGGCTGTATGATGTTAGCAGGCTTAATGTTTATTCCTGCTGCTATGTCGCAGTTTTTTCCTTTGTTTTTACTAGCGCAGTTGGTAATGGGCGCAGGGCAAACCTTATTACAAACCGCGGTTAATCCGTATGTAGTACGTTTAGGGCCAGAAGAATCGGCTGCTGTACGTATTAGTATTATGGGGATTTTAAATAAAGGCGCAGGAGTTATCTCACCGATGGTTTTTACCGCCTTAATTTTAAGTAACTTTACCGGTACGGTAGGCACAGAGCTAAGCCAAGAGCAAGTTGATGATATGGCAAATGGTCTTATTTTACCTTACTTAGGCATGGCCTTATTTATTGGTGTATTAGCTTTTGCGGTTAAAAAGTCTCCGCTGCCTGAGCTTATCAATGATGAAGTAGAAGCAATAAACGACAAAGGTGAAATTCGTGAAACACTCTCTCATCCAAACTTGGTGTTAGGTGCTATTGCTATCTTTTTGTATGTTGCGGTAGAGGTTATTGCTGGCGATACCATAGGTACTTTTGCACTATCGCTGGGTATTGAAAACTATGGGGTAATGACTTCATACACTATGATGTTTATGGTGTTTGGTTATATTTTAGGTATTTTACTTATCCCTAAATTTATCTCTCAGCAAGCGGCCTTAACAGCATCGGCTGTATTGGGTATTGTGATCACCCTGTGCATTTTGTTTATTGATGCGCAGTCGTATGTTATTGCCAATGCCATACTGGTGCCTTTAGGAGGCGCTAATTTACCAGATGCTTTACTGCTAATTGCCTTTTTAGGCTTAGCAAACGCCATTGTTTGGCCGGCGGTTTTCCCACTTGCGTTATCGGGTTTAGGCAAACTAACCAGCACAGGCTCAGCACTGTTAGTAATGGGTATAGCGGGAGGTGCATTTGGTCCGGTGTTATGGGGCTTACTGAGCGGCTTTACCTCGCTACAAACTGGCTACTCTGTATTGTTACCTTGTTACTTATTTATATTATTTTATGCCGTGAAAGGGCATAAAATGAAAAAGCAATAACATCCACCAGCTATCCCTAGCTCAGTGCACTTTGCAGTATAAAGTGCACTGATTATTAGGGCACTTTATCAGCTTAAGCGTGTTACCTTGAGCTTTATTCTGCCAGCATTCGCCCCATAAAAACGACTTAAATCATTAGCAAATGGACAAAATTCTCCTGATTTTTTAATGGTTATTTCAACGCCTTCGGCAATTTCAAATGCATGGTCATCGCTTTGGCCAATTGTTCCTATTAAGCTAAACCACTGCGCCGTGGCTAAACGCCTAAATGGCTCAAGTAATGCCATAGGGATTTCTTTAACGCCGAGTTGCACATTATCGCGATGCCAGCCAGAAGGAGGGCACTTTACACCATCGTCATACCAAAATTGGTTAGGGTAAGGAGTAAAGCGATACGTTGCATCTTGGGCAAGCATTAAGCCGGTAGCATTGTAGGCTTCACTAGCGTACACCATCACATCTTTGCTTTGATTAACACTCAGTAAGCTCATATTTTGATTGGCGAGCATTATATGAGCACTTAGCCCCATAAAGTTTAGTGTACTGTCATCGCTGTAAATCATTTTATAATGTATATTTTTTAACGATTCAGGGCGATAGCTGGTTAGTTTATTAATTCGCTGTGCAACACTGTGATGTATTAATGGAGCGTTGTGGCTAATTTCATCGTTAATTAATACACAGCACTGCCTATCAACCAGCTTGAAAAATGGGTTTAACCAAAAGTAATTTTGTTGATGACTTAGCGCCAGTGGATCGGGAATAACAGTCACATCGTCTTGGGCAACCAAATTACTCTCAGGTAAAAGGTTTTCATAGTCTATGTCATGACTGGTTAATAACGAAACCGATAGCGGCTGAGCAATGAGCCACTCAAGCGCATAACGCAGGCAAATATCGGCAAGCCCATCGCGATAGTAGCCTCCTCCTACATCGGAGTGGGCTCCTGCAAACCACAGCTCGGTAATGTTAGCTTGTTGATTCATTAATGTGGGCTCAAAGGCCCGTCGTTTCTCATCAAGCGCAACACAATGCAGGGCCCCAACTACATTATTGGCAATAGTATGGTTTTCAAAAACCACATGCTCTGCGCCACGGGTCGCTTTATTTATCTTTGACAGGCCAATTGAGGCCACGGTGTCAAAAACACACAAATATACTTGCTCATTTATTAATGGCTCTAGGCATTTAGCAAAACGCCTTGCTAATGCAGCGCCTCTGCTAAAACCGGTAAGTAGAACAGTATCGCCACTTTGATAATGCTGCTTAAAATCTGTGATAGCCTGAGTCAAAATGCTGGCCACATCTTCAGAACGTGGGGCAAGTGTTTGATTTAAAATTCGTTTTAAACGACTGCCTTTGGTGCCTATGCCTTGGTAATAAAAGCTTAGTTGCTGTGAAAATGGGGTAGTGGGTGAATCATCAAGTTTACCGCCGAGCAATAAGTGTAGTTTTAGAATATTAGAAATACTGGCGTCTTCTTTAAAATGCTCTGTACTGAACTGATCTGCGTCGCGGGGTTCACTGCCGGTACCATCAAAATTAAAAATAAGCGTTTTAAAGGTCATTACTAAATTCCGTGAGTGGTTTATGTAAATTTATATGGGAATTGTGAAAAATTAAAGACGGCGGTAATAAATATTTGTTTAATCTTATTTATTACCGCGACTGATGTAGCTATTTAACCTGAAATCTAGTTAAGAGATTTACTAACATATTTAATCAAAATGATATTTATGTTTATTATCCGGAGTTCAGGTTATTTAGTGTAGTTTCATTTTTGGGCGAACAACACGCAGCACCTTTTCGCTGATCCACAAAGCAAAGGTTTTGGCACTGCCGTGGATAGCGCGCTGATGCATTCTATATAGTGAAATATACATAAAGCGGGCAATTTTACCTTCAATAAAAAAGCTACTACTGGTTAGGTTACCCATCAAGCTGCCCACCGTACTGTATCGCGATAAATTTACCAGTGAGCCATGGTCATTATATTCAAACTTTTTCAGGGGCTGCTCACGTAGTGTAGCAATTAGATTTTTTTCAACGCATTGCGCCATTTGATGAGCCGATTGTGCGCGTGGCGGCACTTGAGTCCCATCGTCTTGGGTAAACGCGCAGCAATCACCAAGCACATAGATTTGAGGGTCTAGGCTACTTTGTAAGTAATCATTCACTTTTATTTGATTGCTACGTGTCAGCTCAAATATGTCTAGCTCTTTAATGAAGTCAGGGGCTTTTACCCCTGCTGCCCACACCATAATATCCGCATTTATTTGCTCGTCATTATTAGTGATAAAACCATGCTCGGTTGCTTGTTTAACTTGGGTGTTTTCTCGTACGGTAACCCCTAATCTTAATAATTCACGTTTAGCTGAGCTGGCAATTCGCTCAGACAACGCAGGTAAAATTCTGGGACCCGCTTCAATCAAATGTATGTGCAAGCGTTTCGCCGACATATTGGTTAAACCGTATATTTTGAGTAAATCAGAAACATGATACAACTCAGCTGAGAGCTCAACGCCAGTTGCCCCACCGCCAACAATAGCAATGTTTAATGAATGCAATGGGTCGTCGTCTTGATGAAGGCGAGTAAAGTTATCTAGTAAGGCGTGTTGAAAACGCTCGGCTTGTTGGTTTGAATCAAGGTAAAAGCAATGGTCTCTAATACCCGGGGTGTTGAAGTCGTTACTGACACTACCAATGGCAATAACTAAATGATCATAGTGAACGGTTCGTTTAGGTAATATTTGATGCCCTAACTCGTCATATAGAGGGCTTAAGGTAATGGTTTTATTATTGTTATCGAGGTTACAAAAGGTACCAAGTTGGAAGTTATAGTGGTGCTTGGCCGCATGCGCTGAGTATACAACGCCATCTAAATCGGCATCAATAGAGCCGGTTGCTACTTCATGCAATAACGGTTTCCATATATGAGTGCGATTTTTATCAATGAGTAATATATTTGCGTGTTGTTTCTTTCCTAATTTGTGCCCTAATTGAGTTGCTAGCTCCAGCCCACCAGCGCCACCGCCTATGATGACAATTTTTGGTATGGTTTTGTCCATGACTATGCCCTTAAAAATAATATACCGAAGCAATTTCTGTACGTTGATTTTTAAAATGACTTGGGTATCAAAAAATTATTTTGGCAAAGCATGCTTTTATAAGACTATAGTGTGCGCCTAATTGAAGGATATGTCAGCAATAAATCCAACGATATGCTGTATACTGATATGCAAATATTTCATCTACTGCGCATTTACAGTATTTATGGGCACCGACATAAAAAGGACGCTTTTATGAGTACCTCGCTAGTTCAGTCTCTTGAGCAACATTTTGGTTTTAATCAGTTTAGAGCAGGGCAACAACAAACCATAGAGCAATTGCTAAATGGCCAATCATCACTGGCTATATTCCCAACTGGATCGGGTAAATCCTTGTGCTATCAACTTACTGCGTTACATTTACCGCATTTAACCTTGGTGGTATCGCCATTATTAGCGTTGATGAAAGATCAAATAAGTTTTTTAAACAGTAAAGGCATTTATGCCGCAAGTCTTGATTCAAGCCAAGATCAAATGCAAAGCAGTACGGTAATGAACGACGTGCGCAGTGGTAAAATTAAAGTGTTAATGGTGTCAGTTGAGCGCTTTAAAAACGAACGTTTTAGAGAGTTTATTAGCCAAGTGGCACTTTCTATGTTGGTGGTAGACGAAGCGCATTGTATTTCTGAGTGGGGTCATAACTTTAGACCCGATTACTTAAAGTTACCGCGTTACCGTGAAGAGCTAAATATTCCGTTAGTGCTACTATTAACCGCCACCGCTACTAAAAAAGTTAAACGCGATATGGCAGAGCGATTTGCTATTGATCCACAATGCATTGTGCAAACGGGGTTTTATCGCGCTAATTTAGATTTAAATGTGCTGAGTGTTAAAACGGCTGATAAAAATACTGAGCTTACTGAAATTGTCCGTGCGCAAACCGGCCCCGGTATTGTGTATGTCACGCTGCAGCAAAGTGCTGAGCAAGTGGCCAATATGTTAAGCGCACAGGGCCTGCAAGCGGTGGCGTATCATGCAGGGCTTGAAGACACCCTACGCGGGCAAATTCAAGATGATTTTATGGCAGGAAAAATAAATGTAGTGGTCGCCACTATTGCCTTTGGCATGGGGGTTGATAAATCAGACATTCGTTTTGTAATTCACTACGATTTACCTAAATCAATTGAAAACTACAGCCAAGAAATTGGCCGTGCAGGACGTGATGGCAACCCATCGAATTGTTATACGCTGGCTAATCTAGATGGCTTAAATACAGTCGAAAACTTTGTGTACGGCGATACCCCAGAGCTCAGCGGTATTGAATATGTTATTAACGATATTCGCCAAGCTCAACAGCAATGGGAAATGCAAGAATATAGTCTTTCTAGCGAAAGTAATATTCGCCAGCTTGCCCTTAAAACCTTACTGGTACAATTGGAAATGCAAGGTGCAATAACCCCGCAATATGCGTACTACGCCGATTTTAAGTATAAATTTCTAGTGGATAAAAATGAGTTGCTTAATCAGTTTGATCAGCAGCGCCAAGCTTTTTTAACGCAAATATTTAGCCATACCGACTTTAAAAAAATATGGGGTACACTTAACTTTGACTCTCTAACGCAAGCCGCACAGGTTGACCGTAAACGTGTGGTAGCCGCACTTGATTACTTAGCAGAAAAAAACCTTATCACCCTTGAAACCAAACGTATTACTCAAGTGTACAAAGTGCATAGCGAGGTGATTAATAACCCTGCACTTGCCCAGCAGTTACATGATTATTTTACCGATAAAGAGCAAGCAGAAATAAAACGGATTGCTGCTTTGGTGCGCTTTTTTGAGCTGCAATCTTGCTTAAGCTATAACTTAGCCCGTTACTTTGATGATGCGAATGCGCCACAGCAATGTGGGCATTGTAGTGTGTGCCGTGGACATGCGGTCAAACTTGAATACTCAATCACTCCTGCAAAGATTGATACAGCGCTTATATATCAAAAGGTGGATGAGTTTTTGGCACATATGGCAACGAAAGGGGTGCATAATGTTGGCATTGAAACCCAATGTCGGTTTTTGGCGGGAATGAGTGTGCCGCTATTTGCACGCAATAAAGTACGCCAACTAAGTGGTTTTGCATTGTGTGAGCAACAGCGCTACAGCGAAATTAAAGCAATATTGCTATCAAGGTCGGCGCCTAATTAATATTAAAAAATCAGTATAAAATAAAAAGTGTTAATTTTTTGTTTCTTTTTCTCGCTTTACTATACTCAATTTGGCTATGACGGCCATTATAATAATGAGGTGATCAATGAAACTGCAAAAAATTATACTATTGGGGGTATTTGTATCAGCAAGTAGTTATGCTGAAATTAATATTTCAGGTTTCGCGAGTATTAATGCGGGTAAAGTGCTTAGTGGCACCGGTGTACCGCAATATGGCGTTGAACCAACCTTTCTAGCGGACTATCCAAATGTAAGTGCCTACACTGAAGATTTATCCTTTTCGCCAGAGTCTTTGATTGGATTACAGGTATCAGGGGACTTAGGTGAAGGCCTTTCTGTAACTGGTCAGCTAGTTGCCAGAGGAGTTAACGACTTTGAGGCAAATTTTGAATGGGCTTATATTTCTTACGATATTAACGATAATTGGACTGTTCAAGCTGGTAAGAAGCGTTTACCACTATTTTACTACTCAGACTTTTTCGATGTAGGTTATGCATATGTATGGATGCGGGCCCCTGCTGACAATTATACATGGCAAGTATTTAACTACGAGGGGGTTAATTTACTTTACTCAGGCTCTGTAGGTGACTGGGGAGTATCTGCAAATGTTTATACCGGTAAAGAAGATGATGACGATAACAAACTGTTATCAGACTTCTTCTTTCAAGAGCCGACAAGAGAAATTTGGGAAGATATGTTAGGCGGCGTACTGTTACTTAATCGTGACTGGCTCGAACTAAGAGTGACCCACATGCAATATACCAACAAGCGTTTTCGCGCGGGTGAACCCGTTTTGTGGGATGGTAAAGACAGCAGAGATGGTAAATTTTATGGCTTAGCTGCAAACCTTGATTTTGGTGATTTTTTTGTTTTAAGTGAACTGAACCGCTTAGACCTAGATGGTAATCTCGATACTTATATGATCAGTGCGGGCTATCGTTTTGATTCAATTACACCCTATGTCATGTTTTCAGACTTTGAACAAGAAGGTGAGGGTGATACAGAGCAGCATAATACATTTGCTGTTGGTGTGAGGTGGGATTTTCATCCGTCAGCGGCATTTAAAGTGCAATACGATAGAGTCAAAGATGATTCGTTTGATTTAGCTGTGGCCGGTGATAGTAAAGCAATCACCCTTGGTGTCGATGTTGTATTTTAAGGAGAAGTAAAATGAAAAAATTAATATTATGTGTAATATTCTTGTTTACTAACTTCGCCTATGCAGAATTTGCTATTATCGTGCATCCTTCAAATGAAAGTAGTTTTGATGAGTCTGTTATTAGTCGAATTTATACAGGAAAAGAAAAGTCATTTAGCAATGGCAATAAGATCATTCCAATATCTCAAGAACCAAGCAGTGCTGCAACCGAGCAATTTAATAGTAAATTACTCAATAAAACGTCTTCTCAGTTAAAAGCATATTGGTCAAAACTGATTTTTACAGGAAAGGGCACACCGCCTAAAGAGTTAGAAAATGACAGTGAAGTAATCAAAATGGTCGCAGCGAACCCTGACACCATTGGCTTTGTTTCTTCATCAGCAGTATCGGATAACGTTAAAGTGGTTTTCACTTTTTAATCTACAACTAATAAGCGTGCTGATTAACCAGCACGCTTTTTTAGTAATTGGTTAATTACATTATGACGATATTTAAAATCTGACAGTTATTTTACTGTCACCGCTGCCTCGCTCGTGTATCCTATAGGTTGTATACCATTTATCAAAAGTCTGTATGTCAAACTCAATCATTGCTGTTGAAAATATCGATACAACCGCCGTCACTTGTGCTAATTGCCAAGCGTGTTGTTGCCAATTAGAAGTGCGTATTGTTAGTGATACCGGTGTCCCTTTTCAGTATATTGATTACGATAAATGGGGCAGCGAAGTAATGAAGCGCGGCGACGATGGTTGGTGCCAAGCACTCGATAGAAATACGTTAATGTGTACTATTTACGAAAATCGCCCATTAACGTGTCGAGAATTCGAAATGGCGTCTGATGAGTGTATTACCGAACGTGAATACGCGGGTATTTAAAATGCGGGCTGATTTACCCGCGTTAGTGTTGTTAACCAATAGAGAGTTGCGCGCTTGGGTATCTTAGTTTTTTAGTGCGTGGACTTGCTAAAAAGTAGGCGAGAGTGAGCGGGCCTATTCTGCCCATAAACATTAAAAACATAATGATAAACTCCCCCAGCGGTGATAACGATGACGTTAAACCGCGTGAAAGCCCTACAGTACCCAGTGCCGATACCGCTTCAAAAGCAACATCTAAAAAAGGTGCATCTTCAACGACCAGTAATGTAAAAATAGCCAACCAAGTGACTCCCGCTGAAATAACGGTTAAGGCTAATGCTTTATACACTGAATCTTTGTCTATTTCTCGGCGTAACACGGTGACGCCTTTGTCACGTCTTAAGTAGCTATAGGTTGCTAGTATTAAAACGATAAATGTAACGACCTTTATGCCACTTGCTGTACTCAAAGAGCCGCCACCGATAAACATAAGCATCATAGTTAAAGCGGTACTGGCATTTTTTAATTCTTCAATAGCAATGGTATTAAACCCCGCAGTACGGGGAGTAACGGCTTGAAACCAAGCTGCTAGCCATTTACCTACTTCAGATAACGGCTGCAGTGTTTTTGGATTATCGTATTCAATTGCGTAAATAAGCAACAATGCAATAACGTTAATAATAACAGTGCTGATCAGCATTAATTTACTGTAGGGACTGAGCTTAGCCCAACGCTTTGACTTATATAAATCTGTTAATACGGTAAAGCCAAGGCCACCAATAATAAACAAACAGGTAATTGTTAAATTTACAACGGGGTCTTCTACATACTGTATTAAGCTGTTAGGACTTAATGCAAACCCTGCATTGTTAAAAGCGCTAATAGTATAAAAAAGTGCATGAAAAAAGCTTTTTTGTAAGCCCATTTCGGGTAGCCAATACAGCGTTAAAATAATAATGCCTACAGATTCAACGATTAGCGCAAACAGCAAAACAGACTTAGCGGTATTTACCAAAGTAGATGTATCTGTTTGATTAAAAGCAGCTTTAGTCACTGTTTTTTGAATAAAGCCAACTTTATTACCCAGTGCCATTAAAGTTACAACCGCAAAGGTCATTAAACCCAGACCACCTAGTTGAATTAATAGCGCAATAACGCCTTGTCCAAAAGGAGTAAACACTGAACCAGTATCGACTACAACTAATCCAGTTACAGTCACCGCAGAGGTTGCTGTAAACGCACTTTGTATCCATGAAATAGGCCCATAGGTTGCAAAAGGTAGTTTTAACGCCAACGCCCCTAGCGTTATTAATATTAAAAAACTACAGCAGAGAACAAGCGGTGGAGCCGCATTGAGTTTTTTATGCCCACTGACTTTTCGCTCAATAGGCGTTTTGAGGGGATGCCATAAAACCATGATTATAAAAGCCTTGGAGCTAGATAGTTTAATTCGACTCGGCTACCTGATAACAGTAAGGTGTCGTAGGTAAGTAACTCAAAGTCATCATCAAGTTTGGCAAACGTTTGCTTGGCGCGCTTAACCAATAATGGGTCTACAGTGCGTTTCATTTCTTTTAGTAAATGCCCTAGTTTTGTTTTATGTAAGTGCGCTTTTATACTTACTTCAACAACGTATATGCCATTGCCTAGGGAAATATAGTCGTTCACTACAGGGTAATTAAGCGCTTGTGCAACTCGCACGCCCATTTCTTCTTCAGGATGAATAATGCGTGTTACACCTAATTTAGAAATAATTGTGTGATGGGCTTTAGTGCTCGCTTTTACCCATATTTGCTTAACAGCTAGGTTTTTTAATGCAAGGGTGCACAGAATGCTCGATTGCATGTCTTCTCCTATTGCCACTAAAACGGCCTGACTGCTCGCTAAATCAAGCTCTTTAAGTGCGGCTTCATCAGTGGAGTCGCAAACAACGGTTTCTGATAAATGCTCAACATATTTTTCAGCTAGTTTAGGGTTACTATCAACCCCAGTGACTGTATGCCCTAAATGAATTAACTCAAGGCTTGCTGCAATGCCAAATCGACCCAATCCGATCACTGTAAAATGTGCCATGTTGATACCTAAATTAAAGTTAAAAGAGAGAAGTGGTAAAGTTCATCTGGTCAATAAACAGTTAATACATAGGCTGTGAGCATCACTATTTTTATCCAACCCAACATACGTATTACTCCTTCTGCTGAAGTTAGAATATGAGTTATTAAAGTAACAATGTAGGTAGGCGTTAAAAGCTTTATAAAGATTTAACGAATCAGATAAAAAACTTTATAAAAACTTTATAGAGGCAATATCGAAAAGGCAGTAATCTAGGTTCTCAAATGTTAGAGGAATAATTAATGAATCAGGCAGAGGCTAAACCACGTTGGTATAACGCATTGTTTTTGGCAGTAATAATGCCATTAATTGTGGTTATTGCCATTTACCCTGTACGTAATTGGTTTACTACCACCGATATCGTGATGCTTCAGTTATTGTGGGTGACTTGGGTTGCTGTGCGCAGTAATCGTCGTCTTGCCATACTGACCACCTTAGTGAGTGTGGCGTGTACAGATTGGTTTTTTGTTGCCCCTAATTTTACTTTTCATATTGAAAACATAGAATATTTAGTAACCTTTATGGTTATGCTGATTGTTGGTTTTGTGATCAGCCAATTGGCAGGGGAGCTCAGTACTAAAGTTAGGGATGTGCAATTACATGCAAGTAATAGTCGCACCTTGTACGAACTGGCCAAAGACTTAAACAGCCTAGATACGCTGGATGAACAAAAAAAGCACTTTGTGCAGCGGATCAGCAAGCATTTAAACGCATCTTGTACATTTACACCTGCAGCATCGCAGGGCAATAGTGATTTTATATTGCTTAGTGAAGTTAACCCTAGCTGGGGCGGGTTTAATTTTACTAAACGGTTAACGCAAGGGCAAAAATCCTTTGCGGACACCGCTATTTCGCTTCTTTATCAGGTACATGAAAAAACGTTATTACGCCAACAGTCGGCTGCTATTTCGGTGCAAGCGGAATTAGAGCGCGCTAAAAATGCACTTTTACGCAGTTTGTCTCACGATTTACGCACACCACTGGCGACTATTATGGGCGCATCGAGCATGCTTGCAGATGATGAGATTACCCTCAGTGACAGCGTGATAAAAGAGCAAGCGAGTAATATTTATGAGCAAAGTAAAATACTAAATGAGCACTTTGATAAAGTAATGGAGTTAAGCCGAGTTAATAAAATGGGTGAAAATCTAAGTTGGCAAACAATAAACTTACAAGCACTACTTAGTGAAGCTAAAGCTAGAAGACAGCAGCAACTCACTGATTTTATCATAAATACCAATATAGACGCTCAGACAACATGCAAAGGGGATGTGACTTTGTTAGAAATTGCGCTGGCTAATATGCTCGAAAATGCATGGCGTTATGGTGATAAAAAGGTGAGCGTTGAATTTACGCAAAGTACTAATCAGCAAAAGGTAGTTTATCAGTTACTTCTAACTAATAACTTGGTAATTAAAGGGCAAACAAGTAACGATGAAGGCGTTGGGTTAGGCAGCATTATTTGTGATGTGGTTGCTAAATTTCACCAGGGCACATTTACATTAACAATTAATAACGAAGCAAATATGGCGCACGCAAAGTTAATCTGGGAAAAAAGTAATGACTAAAATCTTGATATTAGAAGATTCTCCCCCTCTACAAAGCTTTTTAAAAACCTTGTTGCAAGCCAGTGGTTACGAGCTAAGTATTTGTGATAAAGGGTTAGATGGTTTTGCACGTTTAAGTGAGCAAAGTTACGATCTTGTATTGTTAGACTTAGGCCTGCTAGATATGGATGGTCAAGACTGGTTAATTGAGTTTCGACAATGGAGTGCCTTACCTGTTTTAGTGCTATCAGCTCGAGATGGCGAAGTTGAAAAGGTCACTGCGCTTGATAATGGGGCAAATGACTATATTACCAAACCGTTTAGCGCCAATGAGTTGCTAGCCCGGATTCGGGTTTTATTACGTAACCAGAGCCAGCCGAGTGTGGCATTTACCTGCGGGAATATAAAAATAGATCCACAAAAGCACAGAGTAACCTCTTCTGGAAATGAGATAAAACTCACTAAAAAAGAGTACGCAATATTATTATTACTGTTTCAAAATAAAAATACAGTACTTACCCATAATGCAATCTTAAGCCATATTTGGGGAGCGCAGTACATAGACCGTCCTGAATACGTACGAGTCCATGTGGCACAGCTCAGACAAAAATTAGAGGCTAACCCCGCTAGTCCAAAATATATCTTAACTGAACCAGCTGTGGGTTATCGATTGGCCGATTAAAAATAAAAGTTTTGCAGAGTGTTTTTGTCTTTAAACCATACCCTATTTAACAATCTTATCTACTAGGCAGCTGGTATTTTAATACCCTGCTTTCACATTTATTTCTACACAATTCATTTGCCTAGAAAGTTTTTATAGTCTAATTTTTAAGCTTACTACTTCAAATCCTCAGGACATTGGCTTGCTTGTTTAAGCCTAAAATTATGCGACTAACACTCATACATTCTTTGCAAGGAAAAATGCTGCTGTATTTGGCATTGCCCGTTATGCTCATCATCGCGGGTATTTTGAGTTACTGGTATTCAACCAGCCTTAATCAGGCTGTTATGCAAGCAAAGCTTAACTTGAGTCAGACCGCCGATACTATTTCTGCAAAAGTAAATGAAGAGACGCAATTGGCAGTACGCACTACCGAAATTATGGCCTTAGCACAGCAAAATGGGTTGTTTGGTGATAGAGAGGCAAGTATTAATTTTGTTCGTGCAGTGCTTAAAATGAATCCTTCATTCGTGGGGGCTTCTTTTGGTTATGAGCCTAATGCCGATAATCAAGATCAAGCCTATATTAATGCTCCGTCATTAAAAGAAGGAGTTTATGTAAATCAAACCGGTCGTTTTTTACCTTATTGGCACCGTGACTTTAATGATTCTGAACGCTTGTTACTTGAGCCCTTGGTGGACATGGAATCTAGTCTTTATTATGAGGGAGTACGCCAACAGTTTTTACGTGATGGCAATACAGAGACGATGATCACTGAGCCCTATGTTTACGAGGGAAGAATGCTGGTTGAACAAAGTTCGCCCATTATCATTAATGATAAATTTGTCGGTATGGCAAGCGTAGATAGAGCGCTCGCTGACATCACTGAATTCTTGCAAACCATAAAGCAGCAATTAAAAATAGATGTTTTGTTACTCAGTCAGCGCGACAACGTGATTGCAACGACATTAAATCATTCAGGATTAAAAACGAAGGCCATTTTAGATACAGATTACGCAAGTATAGCCAAACAGCTAAAGTTACAGGGGCAAGAAAGAGAGATACTATCTGCGAACGATCCTTTTGATTCCGGGGTTTTCTATTTTGATAAAGCCAAGGTTGCCACTGGTAATTGGACAGTGATAGTGCGCCGCTCTGAAGCCGATATTATTGGGCCTATTCAAGCGCAATTTAAACCATTACTGGCAGCGGCTTTTGCAAGTGTATTACTGGTTTTTTTACTCTTTTGGTATTTTATTAACCGAACAACTAAGCGTATTAATATTGCTATTAAATCTGTTGAACAGTTAGCTAATGGCGATTTATCCATTCATGTTCAAAAATATATGACTCAAAATGATGAGCTTGGCACTATGTTTAGAAGTTTTGAGCGTTTAATTAAAGCCAGTAAAGATATTGATCAGGTTTGCTCTGCGATTGCAGCAGGTGATTTTTCTAAAACAGTTTCAAAGCGCGGTCCTTATGATCGTTTAAGTGATTCTATTAATTTAATGTCGAGTAAACGCCACGAGGCAGAGCAGGCTCTAGTTGAGCAAACCATAGAGCTTCGTCGGACTCAGCAAGAGCTTGTTGAAGCAGAAAAAATGTCGTCACTTGGAAGTTTAGTTAGTGGTGTAGCCCATGAGGTGAATACGCCGCTAGGTGTTTGCGTAACTGCGACGTCGCATTTAAGAGAAATGCTGATTGAAACTAAAAACAAGGTGGCTTCTGGCTCCTTGAGTAAAACGCAGTTTAGTGAGTTTATTAGTGAAGTTGATTTAAGTTGTGACATTTTACTAAAAAATATGCAGCGCGCCGCAGGTTTAATAAGCAGTTTTAAACGTGTTGCGGTTGATCAAACAACCGAAGAATTACGTAATTTATATATAAGTAGTTATTTAAATGAGGTGCAAAAAAGCCTTTACCATACCCTCAAAGCAACACCCGTTGACATTACTATTAGTGCGAAAGAGCCTGAGCCTGAAGTGTATTCTGATCCTGGTGCTTTAGCACAAATCTTCACTAATTTAGTAATGAATTCAATTATTCATGGTTTTAAAAATGGCAGCCAAAAAGGGCAAATAAGTGTTCATATAGACTACTCAGATTCTGTTTGCATTCATTATCAAGATAACGGAAGAGGCATGACTGAAGAGGCAGAAAAAAAAGTATTTGATCCTTTTTACACCACAAATAGAGCAGGTGGTGGCAGTGGTTTAGGAATGAACATTGTGTACAACCTTGTTGTACATCGCTTAAAGGGGCAAATTTTTATAAAGGAAAAACAATCAACGGGAGTTTATTTTTTTATTCAATTCCCCTTAACGCTACCGAATTAATAACTAGTAGAGTGTGTTTATGGATTGGTTACAAGATGATGAAGTTGTAAAACAAGCGGTCGACAGCAAGCATGTTGAACCATGGAAAATCTTAGTGGTTGATGATGATGAATCTGTACATCAAGTAACTCAACTTGCAATGAAGCGCTTTGAATTTGAGCAACGACCTATTGAATTACATAGTGTCTACAGTGCGGCAGAGGCCAGAGAGAAACTACAAAGCTCAGAGCGCTATGCATTAATTTTATTAGATGTAGTAATGGAAACTGAGCATGCAGGATTAGATTTTGCACGATTTGTTCGCCAAGACTTACAAAATGTATATAGCCGAATTATTTTACGCACAGGTCAGCCAGGGGTTGCGCCAGAGCGCAGTGTTATTCGCGATTATGATATTGATGGTTATAAAGCGAAGAGCCAACTGCAAAGCCAAGATCTTGAATTGATTTTTTATACCTCTTTGCGCGCCTATCGCGATATTTGTATGCTACAAAACCATCGGCACAACTTAAAAAGGCTAATAATAGCAATTTCTACTATTACCCAAATTGGTGACTTGGTTGAGTTTACCTCTGTTGTAATGGAAGAGCTAAAACTAGTACTGAATATGAGCTCCGCCAATTTGTATATTGATGCGCCTAAGGTCTTTGGTATTTGCCAGTTAGATGAAAAGCTGCAGATGATTGAGGGAGAGCTTTCTGGCATACATTTATTCACGGGCAATGGAATTGACAGTATTCCACAAAAACATCAAGAGTATTTTTTAAGGGCAAAGCAAACTAAGCAGAATTTTATAGCAGAAGATCATTATGTTTATTTTCATCATTCGCAAAAAGGTTTAGATTCCATCTTAGCGTTTCAGTCGCTGCAGCCGGTAAAAAAAGAAGCTCAACAGCTAGTAGATTTATTTTTGGGTAATGTAGTACTGACCTTTGAAAGCCTCTTATTAGCTAATTCAATTGAAGAAACCCAGCAACTGGCTATTTCACTAATGGGAGGAGCGATGGAGTCACGCTCCAAAGAAACCGGCTCACATGTAATCAGGGTTGGTTTATATGCAAAACTATTAGCGCAGCTAAATAATCAAAATCAATCATACTGCGATAAAATTAGTTTAGCAGCACAGTTACACGATGTAGGAAAGGTGGGAGTTCCAGATTTAATTTTAAATAAGCCAGCTAAATTGGATGCTGATGAATGGGAAATTATGAAACAGCACACCACAAAAGGCTGGGAAATCCTCAAAGGAACAGCTAATCCTGTAATTGATATGGCTGCTAACATTGCAATTGATCATCACGAACGTTGGGATGGAGCTGGTTATCCACACGCAAAAAAACAGCAAGAGATCAGTTTAGAGGGGCGAATTACTGCGATTGCTGATGTATTTGATGCGTTATGTTGTCGTCGTTGTTACAAAGAGCCTTGGAGCATGGATGAAGCAAAGGCGGAAATAATTAAAGGCGCAGGTAATCATTTCGATCCGACGTTGGTTGAATTATTTGAATTGAATTTTAATGCGTTTAAACAAATTTATTTAGACAGGCCTGAGTAACGAGGTTGTCGCTCTGATTGCGTTAGCCACAATCAAAGCGAACATAAAATTAATCGTATTTAGCTTCAAGCTCGTTGGCAGTATGAAACTTTTCGTGAGATTGTAATTGCTCATCGTATTTAACTAGGTTTTTAAAGTGCCCTAGTTGGCCAGCGTTTTTAACGATTTCAACAATAAACGACATCATAAAATCGGCACCAGTGAGAGTATCGCCCACTAAATAACGTTTGCCTTCAAGGCGGCTGTTAAAGTAGCTAATTACTTTAGCGGTTTCAGCATCGGCATAGCCCTCTAAAAATTGCGTTTTAGCACCATCTTTCTGGACAAACATTTTTAGCAGAAGAGGTAAAATTGCAGAGCTTTCTGCAAAGTGAAGCCATTGTTGATAGTCTACAAATTCTGCAGTACCTGTGGCTGGTGCAAACTTACCTTTGCCATATTTAGTGATCAGGTAATCTGTGATGGCGCCAGACTCGGCGATCACTAAGCCATCATCTTCTATAACTGGCGATTTACCCAGTGGATGCACATTTTTAAGCTCATCAGGGGCTAAAAAAGTTTCAGTATTGCGCTGGTAGGCAACAATTTCGTAATCAACCTCAAGCTCTTCTAATAACCAAATAATACGTTTAGAGCGAGATTTATTTAAATGGTGTAGTTTAATCATTTTCTTCCTTATTGAGCTGTGTTGAATTACAACACAGCCTGAATGTTATTATAGTGGGCTGTTAATCTTTACTACGGTTTTACCAAAGTTCTTCCCGCTGATCATGTCGTTAAATGCGCCGATGGTTTTTTCGAAACCATCTACAAGATGTTCGCGGTATTGAACTTTTCCGTCTTGTAGCCACTTTTGCATGTCTTGTGCAAATTCGTCATAACGATCGCCATAGTCATCAAAAATTATAAAGCCCTGCATTTTAATACGCTTAGTTAACAATTGTCCCATTAGCATACCTAATCTATCTGGGCCTTCAGGCAAGCTGGTGGCATTATATTGCGATACCAAACCACAGATAGGCACGCGTGCTGAGGTATTAAGCAAAGGTAATACGGCATCAAACACTTTTCCGCCCACATTTTCATAATAAACATCAATGCCTTGCTCACATGCTTTTTCTAACTGCTCGGCAAAGTCATCCGCTTTATGGTCAATACATGCATCAAAGCCTAGATTTTCAACAGCATGTGCACATTTTTCGCTGCCTCCGGCAACGCCTACTACTTTACAGCCTTTAATTTTAGCTATTTGACCAACCGTTGCGCCTACTGGGCCTGTAGCTGCTGCAACAACAACGGTTTCACCCGCTTTAGGTGCGCCAATATCTAGTAATCCCATGTAGGCGGTAAACCCAGGCATACCCATAATACCAAGTGCGTATGACGGATTTGTTGGCTCTTTACCTAATGACATTAAGCCCTCGCCATTTGAGATAGCGTAAGTTTGCCAGCCTGTATATGCTAATACCCATTCGCCTTCGCTAAACTTATCATTTTTAGATGATTCGACTTGGCAAACCGTTGCACCAACCATTACATCACCAATTTCTACAGGGTCGGCATACGATTTAGCATCGCTCATGCGGCCACGCATATAAGGGTCTAGTGATAAATAAATAGTACGCAGCAATACTTCACCATCTTTTAATGATGGTAACTCTACGTTTTTAAGTTCAAAATTTTCATTGGTAGGAGCGCCATGTGGGCGCGATGCTAAAGTAAATTGACGACTGGTTGTGGACATAAAAATCTCCATGATAGAGTGAAAAAACGACCTATATACCGAATGTTTAAGCTTTAAAACTATACATTGCTCAACAATAATGCGCGGATAGGTAGAAAAGATTTGTACCTTGATACACGAGCTTTGGGCGAGAGGTGGTTAATTCAACCGTCGAAAGAATTTAATTAGAACAATTACTCTGTTTTAGCACACTAAATACATGGCTATCTAAATAGTGACCATTTTTATAAATTGCTTTCTTTAAAATAGCTTCGTTATTAAAGCCATTTTTAAGCAACGCGCTCATTGAGCCAACATTACCAGCAAATACAGCCGCATGAATACGGTTTAAGTTAGTACTTTCAAACACTTCTTTAGTAATCAACTCTATGGCTTGGGTAATAATACCTTGCCCCCAATATTGCTGACTAAGCCAATAACCTATTTCGCCACTGCGGCTATACTCAAACTCACCAGGGATAACACCAATACAACCAACACATAGGCCATCAACTTCAATAGCTTTAATGATGCCACATTTTGCTCCTTCGTTTACCCACCAGTTTGCATCTGCTTGAGTATAAGGAAATGGAATTTTAGAGGACAAATAGCGAGCTACTTGTTGATCGTTCAAAATGGTGACTATTTGGCAGGTATCGTGTTGTTTAAATGCTCGTAAAGTGATCATGCTACAAATGAGTTTGTTATTATCAGCCAATAACTTAGCAAGCTTTAAACGCTTAAACAATGAAAAACAATTCATTAAAATTAAAGTGTATACAGGTATAACTTTGCTTAAAACTCTTTTAAAATGTAAAAAAACACCCAGACAGAGTCTCTATGCATCCTCATATCGAAGCCCTTTATAATAGCGCTAAAAAGCCCAGTCGTTTAATTATTGGTTTAATGAGTGGCACCTCTTTAGATGGTTTAGATGTGGCGCTATGTAAAATAACCGGTGCAGGTTTGCATACACAAATAGAGGTTAAAAATTTTACTACGGTTGAATACAGCGACGAGTATAAAACTAAAATAAAGCAGGTATTTGCCAAGCGCGAATGCGATTTAGAAGTGCTGACTTTGTTACACCCTTGGGTGGGGAAACTCCATGGTGCTATGGTTAATCAGTGTTTAATTGCATGGGGTATTGATCCTGCGAGTATTGATGCCATAGCAAGCCACGGGCAAACTATTTATCACTGTCCGCAGTCGCAGCATAACCATCATGACTTTAAGCATGGCACCTTACAAATAGGTGATAGTGACCAAATAGCCGTTACTACAGGCATTACCACTGTTGGCGATTTTAGGCAAAAGCATATTGCCGCTGGTGGAGAAGGTGCGCCGCTGGCCGTGTATGGCGATTATTTATTTTTTGCGAGCCCTGATGAAAACCGCATTTTATTAAACATGGGTGGCATTGCTAATTTAACGTTTTTACCTAAAAGCGGTGATGCTAGTAGCGTGTTTAGTAGTGACATAGGCCCAGGTAACACCATTATGGATGCCTACGTACAGTATTACTTTAAAGGAATGCATTATGATGAGGGCGCAAAGCTTGCCAAAGCGGGCAAGGTGAATGTAAAGCTGCTTAAAGCACTCAGTGATAACGCGTTTTTTAAATTACCACTACCAAAAACAACAGGGCCAGAGGTGTTTAATTTAGCCTTATTACGCGCAGCCCAAGCCCAAACCGCAACCCAAGATTTAAGCCATGAAGATGTGTTGGCGACTTTAAATACGCTCTCTGCGACTACAATTGCTAGGGCGTTAAATGACTGTGCTAAAGGGGTTCAAAACTGTGTGGTATATGCCAGTGGTGGAGGTATTCATAATCCATTATTGATGGAGCAATTACTAATACACTGCCCAAATATTAAGGCGTTTAAGAATACTGATGATTTAGGTGTTCACCCTGATGCCAAAGAGGCGGTGCTGTTTGCTATTTTGGCAAACGAATGTTTAGCAGGGCAGCGACAAAGTGCTAAAAATAAAAGAGGTGGAATTTTAGATATTACTATGGGTAAAGTGAGCTTTGCTGATTAACTAATTAAAGCTTAATGGTAAAATTTATAACAAGAGCTAAAAAAGTGAGATTAAAGCTGTTCCCATACTGGCGAGGTACTGACGAACGCGGTGCGGCTTTGGTGGGGTAATCGAAGTTACTGGTATAGTATATCCACTACCAAATTGGTTAATATGCATATCGAACTGCAAACTATTCTTTAACGTGCCGTGTTTACCGTGCAAAATCATTTGCATTACAAAACCACGACTATGCGCTATTTGGTTCAACCTAAGCGTGACCCGTCCCTGTTCTAAATCAAATTGATTGAGCTTTTTTTCTGTGTAGTACTGAGCTGCTCGTGCATTTGGTAAAGTTGCACTCAGCGAAATAATATCACCTTCATGGGCCGCTTCAGGCAAAACGCATTGCAAAGCAATTTGATGCTGGCTATTAGCATGCAATGACAGCGTTTCAAATTCCATGCTGTGACTTAATGCCGCAGACATTGGATCTTCAAATGACGGTAGTGCAAAGGTTAATTGCACCATAGATTCGCTCATGAGGGTCTTATAAAGCTTTGTTGACTAATAATGCAGCTATTATCGCTGATGATTATTGCAAAATTATGACTAAACTAAAGCGCTTGATGCAAGGGTTAATTTGACTTGCAGTTTATAACTAAAGCTATTGTTTTAAATCAATATTATATTTAATAAATAAACTATAATAGTCGCTCAATAACCTCTGCGATAAACGTAAATACAGTTTACCGGGTTCAAATGTATACGAGCCTTGTCTTAACAATAAAATAAAACACTTACCAACGTTATTGTTAATTTATTTTATTTTTAATGTTAAATAATGGGGGTTTTTTTATGTGTTTTTCTCAACTTTGCAATAAAATAGCTTGAAAAAAAACCAAGCTAGCCATAAAGTGCATTTAAGGGCCCAAATACATAACACACTACCAAACGGGTTGTGAGAAATTAGATGGCACTAATAAAAAATAATTTATGGAAACTCTTTTGTTTTTTGCTATTGGGCGGTCTAGTCCTATTAAGCGTTTTGTTGGCTTATGAATGGCGAAATATCGAAAAAGAATACCGCACAAGCTCCCAAAACCGTGTCGAATTTTCTGCGCAAGCACTTAAAAGCACCCTCAGAAATAAAGAGCTTATGCTGGATCTAATTGGCAGAGACATCCTTTCAAACAATAACTTAACCGAAAAAACATCAACAATTAAACTTCTCGACAATATTTTACTAGAAAACCCCGTGTTATTAGGCTTTGGACTGTTTAATCCCCAAGGGGAAATTATTTACTACAGCTCAAATTTAAATGCCTCAACAATGATTAATCTGAAAGAAAATGAAAAAACCCGCCAAAGTTTTTCACAAACCCTTAGCTCAGACAAAATGGTGTTAGGGCAAACTTATTTTAATCTATCGTTACAAGAATGGGTTATTCCAATAAGGAAGTCATTACGAGACAAAAGTGGCACTGTGATTGCTGTAATGACTGCAGGGATGGCGGTATCAAGAGGCGCTAAATACCTCAATATTTTGCAAAGTAATAGTGACGATTACATAATGCTAGCAAGAGAAATTGATGGTTTTATTCAATACAGTTCCGTAAAAGATGCAGATATAGCTAGCTATACAAAAACCAAAATTAAGCAGGCATTAGGGTTATCTGATAATGCTTTGATAAAGCAAACAGGCAAGGATAAAGAAATATTTAAATCCTCAGAAGAGGTGTTTAGTATTGATACACATGTAGGTGGTAAGCCTTATTTAACATCTGCAAAATTTGATAATCGCTATCAATTATGGACACTCTCAAATCGGGCAATGCAGCCAATAAAAAACGTCTTTTATTGGAAGGTATGCTGGTATTTTTTAATCTATTTACTGATTTGTACGGTGTTATATTTTGGTTTTAGGTTTATTGCTCGTGCTGAGCAAAAACGAGTTGATGAACTGTTTTACCTTTCTCGGAACGACGATTTAACAAAGTTACCCAATCGAAAAGCACTGCGTGATAGCTTTGAAGCAAAAAAAGAGACATCTTTTAGTCTAGCAATCATAAACATTACCAATTTACGCTCAATGAATAATCGCTTTGGTATGGAGTATGGCGATAAGGCAATTAAAGCCTATGCCGCAATGTTGCAAGCTACATTCGCAGTTCCATACCTAGTTTTTAGAAACAGTGGTAATGAGTTTTGCATTATTACACCGCATTTATCGGATGAGCAAAATAGGCACGCTTTTGAACAAATATTAGCATCTTCTATTGAACAATATGAAACCAAAAATACCGAACGTCCTTTAAATATGAGTGTCGGTGTGGCCAACTACCCGGAGCATGGCATAACCAAAAGTAAGCTGGTCCGTAGTGCGCATTTGGCTAATCAATGGGCAAAAGATACAGGGCAATGGCTGTGCCATTACCATGCAGATATAAAACAAGCTTATTTGCGCCGTTTAAAAGTAGAAGAGCGATTAAATGTAGCGCTAAGTGAACAATCATTCTCTATGGTCTATCAGTGCCAAGTGAATGAACAGGGAAAAATCCATGCTATGGAAGCACTTATTCGTTGGCATGACGGTGAATTGGGTATGGTTTCACCTGCCGAGTTTATTGCTATTGCAGAACAAAGTGATTTAATATTTAAAATAGGTGACTTTGTTTTAGCGCGTTCTATTAGTGAATTTGCAAAGATGCAACAACACAGCGATACCCCTCTTGAATTAGCAATCAACATTTCAGTGATGCAATTTCAAAGCAGTGCTTTCATTACAACATTATTGCAAAGCATAGAAACCCATAATGTTGCCCCGCAAAGTATAATCTTAGAAATTACAGAGTCACTGTTTATGGATAACCTTGAGCATGTGATTGATACGATAAATAGCTTAAAATCTAGAGGGATACGCTTCTCGATGGATGATTTTGGTACAGGTTATTCATCACTGAGTTTATTAAGGCGCTTACCCATAGATGAACTGAAAATAGATAAAAGCTTTGTAGATGATATTTTAATAGACCCTAAGTCTAACAGTATGGTGCAAAGTATTATCGCCATTGCCAACAGCCATAACTTAAGTGTTATAGCTGAAGGCGTGGAAGAACAGGCACAGTTTGATATGTTAGTGGATATTGGCTGTAAACGCTTTCAGGGGTATTACTTTTATAAACCAGTGGCAGCAGCCACTGTTATTGAATACCTAACGGTTAATTAACTTATCCTACAAATACTGTGGTGGCGCGACTAAGTCGGTCATTCACTGCAGCCCACTCACTGCCTACTGGCGGTTTTTCGATATAAATATTCAATGGTGTTTTCTCATCAATAAGATGCAGTGCTTTATACATATTTTTAGCGTATTCAATAGGGCAACTACTTAGCTTAGTAATACGTTCGGATGGAATGTCGCCCGCTAATAATTGCTGTTGCACTTGAGTCGAATAGATCAAATAGTGACTTTTACCCTGAGAGTTTTCACTCAAAATTTTAGCGAAATCTTCAGTATTAGCCAACATGGCTGTTGCATGAGGCTGATAATGCGCTTTTACATTACCCGGTACCACTTCGTTATGTGAATGTGGCGTGCTGACATGCAGTCCTGTTTTTTGCAAAATATCAGCTGCTGAAATTGGCCCTGGGCGTAATATGCGTAACTGCTCTGAGCTGGCCTCGACAATGGTCGATTCAATACCTACATTACATTCACCTCCTTGTAATACCGCACTAATTCGACCATTCAAATCGCGTATTACATGAGCTGCACTGATTGGGCTCAATTGCTTATAGCGATTAGCCGAGGGAGCTGCAAGACCAGTATTTAATCGTTTTAGTACCGCTAAAAATTCAGGATGCGCAGGCACGCGAAGTCCAATGGTGGGCAAGCCGCCTGTTACCGGACTGTTTAAATCATCTTTAGCATTTAAAATTAGGGTGAGTGGGCCGGGCCAAAATGCATCAGCAAGCGTGATGGCCGCCTTATTTACATTTTTTGCCCAGTGGTGCACATGCGACTGATTGGGAATATGCACAATGAGCGGGTGATTTGTTGGACGTCCTTTCGCGGTAAATATTTTCGCTACAGCATCACTATTAGTTGCATCTGCGGCTAAGCCATAAACGGTTTCTGTGGGTAAGGCAACGCATTCGCCGGCTTTTAATAGTGCCACGGCTTGGTTAATACGCTCTTCAGTATTTAATAATTGAGTTGGTTGTAATGATGTCATAATAACTCTTAAGGATTACAAAACTGGCAATATGTTGCATCGGCAACGTGTTTTTCATTAGCTTCAATATAGTTATAGCCGCAGCTATCACACAAAGACGTTGTTGATTTTACTTGTTGTGTGGGCATGTTACACAGCTCACAGGGCAAGCCTTTAGTGAGTTGTTTGGCAACAAAGTTAGCACACTGACATTGTGGACATTTTGATGCCAACCGCCTTGCTAAGTCCTCGGCAGCGAGGCGAATAATAGCTTGGCGTTGCCCACTATACATAGCTCTTAAATCAGGCGTGATTATGCCGGCTTTGGGCGCTTTCTCTTTAAATAAAGCAACCAAGCCTTCAAAGCTTAGCCCTTTATAAAGTGTTTGAGTGTCATCAAGTATCCAATTCTGCTCTTTATAGCGCTGGCATGCAGCAATAATTGATTCAACATTAGTCTCGCTGTTAATGGTTAAGCTGCTGGGTGAAAATGGCCCGCCTGCATGTCCATAAATAGCGATGTCTGTGTGTTTATCGTAAAAACAGATTACTTCTTCGTCCCAGTTCATTAACCCAGGGTATGGTCCACCTCCAAAGCTGCCTTCACTACCAAGCCCACATTGCTCGCCAGTGAGTTCACATGCGCGTTGAGCTTTTGTTAACGCCGCTATTTGGGCGCTGCAATTACGTTGCACTTCATTAGTAAACATCCCAAGCGTATCGGTATCAAATAGACTGGTTGTTACCACATTATAGCCAAGTGGCTTCAATGCAGGGGCGATAAGAGGTGCTTTTTTATGTTTAGTGGCTATGACGGCCTTTAACATTGATCATGCTCGCTCTTTAGAGGGGGCAACTGTAGTGAAGTGCCCGTTTTCAAAGCGCTCTAAGGTGTTGTCATCGCCCCAACGAATGAGTGTTAGCCAGTGGTTATCAATTAGTTCCTTCACCATAGTATGCTTGTTATAAATTGCTGCGATTGCTGATTGTGGCGCAGCAATATATACATTAAGGCGAATAGGTTCGTGCATCCATTTATCGCCATTGTGTAGCGATTGCATGGCTAAGCCTATGCGCAGGTCGCCACCGTTACCTTCAAATAAGCCAATATTACCGCCCACTGCATTGTGAAGTATTTTATTACCACTGCCGTATTTGTGATTATCGTTAACCGAGGCATTATATTGGCTATTGATCCAATGGGTGACTATCATAGGCGCAGTCATAATAAGCTCTAATATTGCAAAGTCGTTATCACTTCCCCACTCATAATCGTGTAAAAAACAGCGCCCCTGTAAGTTAATACTTCGCGTCCATGCGCGCGGCGCGACAATAAAGGCGGCATTATTTGCAAGTCCCCATTCAGGGCGCACCTGCGACCAATCGCGGGCGCGTTGATGATAAGCGTGATTAATTTCATCCGCTGATTTATCAATCAGCTTTGGCTCTATATTAACTAAGCGTTCGCGCTGAGCTGTTTGTGTTGCCACACTGAGCCATTTTTTTAGATTATCATCCAGTTGAGCATCATAGGTGGTGATCACATCTGTAGTTGTATTATGAATGGC
Organism: Pseudoalteromonas sp. S1610; assembly: GCF_005887465.1. Lineage (GTDB taxonomy): Bacteria > Pseudomonadota > Gammaproteobacteria > Enterobacterales > Alteromonadaceae > Pseudoalteromonas > Pseudoalteromonas undina. The sequence continues at coordinate 110,182 of NZ_PNDI01000010.1, forward strand.
TGCAATAAACTGGGTATTTTCTGACAGTGTGAGTCCCCGAGTTTTAAGCGCTTGACGTACTTGAGCATCGTTAAGTAGGCTTGCGAGTACTCGTACATTTACTTCACCACTTTGTCCGCCGCAGGCGCCGCAATCTAGGCCAGCACTGTGTAAGTTATTTGTTGTATGGCTAGCATGACCCACTAACATTACCTGTGGTGCCAACGCTTTTATACCTAGAGTTGTAAGCACTTTTTGGGCTAAATCGGTTTTGTCTTTTAGGGTAAGTTGCTGCTGGTTTTGTGTTAATTGCCAGTCAGTCGGAGTGCACTTTTTAGCATCGCCTTTAGATAAAAAGGTATTTTTTATTAATTTAAATGCATACAGCCAGCCTGCTGACTCAACCATAGAAAACGATGAAGGGGCCGATTTTGACCAGCTTTGCCATGTGGCACTATTTTGGCGTGATGCTTCAAGTGTCGCGTCTTTGTGAGTTTGCGTGGCATGTATAGCCGGTTTAAGTAGCCCTGGGAGCTGTGGGCGAGTAATAGCACTGCCATTTTCTTGATATTCCAGCGGTAAACCAAAAAAACCGGCAAAGCCAAACGTTTCAATATGTTGACTTTGAGACTCTAGCGCACGGCGAATCACTTCCGAGCGAACATCAATACAAAACACTGCTTGTAATTGAGCGTTTGTCACGGGGGCTTTTGTCGCGGTTTGCAGAGCCTCATTAAGCGGATATTGAAAGCTGAGTTCCATTGCTTTTGCCCACACCCATAATGACTTTTGTGCTAATTTATGTGCATGTAAGCGCTCAACAACAAGCGCCTTTTCTTGTTGCCACTGGCTTTGCAGTTGTTTAAATGTAGCACTATCGTGATCGCTCAGGTATTGCCAAATTACTAAGTCCCATGCCATGCGCATGGCTAGAAGTTGCTTCATCTCATCTGTTGGGGTGTCGTAAAGCTGACCTTGAAAACGTAAATACGCAAGCCACGATGCCCAACCGTTAATATCTAAGAGCAATGAGTGCGCGTATAACTCTAACGAGTCATTATCTATGTTAAGCGTTTTAAGAGTCAGTGCAATTAGTTCATCAGCGGATGTGGGTAATTGCTTAAAATAGCCATTTAAATGCCGTTCATCCATAACAATGCTAATGCCTTTATCAGCTTGAATAACAGTAAGCCAATGGCGATATAATTCAGATAGGGCTTTAGTATCATTACGATGCAGCATAGGGCCGAGTTGTTGATAATGTGCAGCACAAAACTGACTCAACTGATGAGTAATTTCATCATGCCAAGCCATTTTATGCTTATTACGTTGCTGGTCGAGTAAATCAGCAATGTTGTGCCAGTCTACTAATGGCACATCAACTCTAAGCGCTTGTAATAGTTGCTCTTTATTAAAGTCACTATTAAGTAGCGTTGCGGCATCGGCTAAGTGTTTGTCGGTAATTATGCCGGTGTTATATTTTTGCAGATAAAAATCTTTAGGCATTAGCATGTTGGCATTACATAAGGTATCCAGTCGTGCGCTTACATCTTCAATTGGCATATGGCGCATTTCCCAAAATGGGTTAACTGCAATCATCTGATCTAACGGCCAGTTTGGTGCTATGTAACCGCATACTTTATTAAGGAGGCTATTTTGACTGTCGCTTAGCGAGAGTGCTCTATTATCTGAAGGCGTTAGAGTGCTCATTTTGATTCCTCAATAGTGATCCCAGCGGCATGATTTTTTAAATCAGTGTGGCCATTATTAGGCAAATTTATCGGCCATATTTTTAGTGTTAATCGTGTAAACCACTCATCCAAATACAAGCCTGCAAATAATAAAGTGGATAATGACTTAACCTGAGGTCGCCAAGACTGATAACGCAAATAGTAGCTTGCTATCATTAAGGTTAAAATAAGAGCTATTACCCAACTGTCGGCTAGGCTAAATGCAGGTTCGCGCCACTGCTCAAGGGGAAGTGCAAACGCAAAGATATTTTTAGCGGCCACATAGCTAAAGACCACCAATAGTGCAATTAACAGTTTTTTACTACGTGTTTTTGCAGTAGCCGTACCATGCTGATTAGCAAGCAAAATGGTTAATGCTGATACTAAAAGCAACCAAATACTTACCGCTCCCTGATAAGAGCTAATAACCCATGCTGCGCCAACTATTATTATTGAAATTAACGCACCTGTTAACCAAGCAAAGCATGTGGGTGATTGTTTTGGAATATGGCGGCGGATAAGATCTTCATTTACGCCATTACCTGAGTTTAAAAATGCGAAAGCTTTATAAGTCGAATGGGTAACAAGGTGAAGCAGAGCCAGTTCAAATAACCCCAGCGCACACTCTACCAGCATCAACCCCATTTGCGCACTAGTAGACCAAGCAAGCCGAACTTTAACGCTTATTCGGGTGGTCATTATTAATGCGCTGATCACCGTAGTTAAACCTGCAGCAATTAAAATTAACCATTGTGCTGCGCTAGCTTGAATAAACAAAGGCGCAAATAGAATTAATAAAAAGCCTCCTAAATTAATGACTCCGGCATGTAATAAAGCGCTCACCGGTGTGGGTACTTCAACCACTTTAATTAGCCAGCCGTGTATTGGGAGTTGAGCGCATTTTATTAAAGCCGCAAAGGCAATTAAAAAAGCAGCGACTTGCTCTGCAAAAGACAATGGTTGTGTGGTGGAGTGATAAAAGGCGGTTATATCAGTTATGTACAGACTATTGTGAATGAACCACAAAATACCAAATGCAATCAGTAATAAGGATTCGGCAACACGTGCCACAATAAATTTTTTATGGGCGGCAAGCACCGCTCGTGGGCGCTCAGGGTAAAACATTAATAGTTTATGTAGTGCTAAACTTATCGCCACCCAGCCTAGCCAAAATAGCGCTAAGTGGTTGCTCATAACCACAACTAATACGGCAGTGATGGTAAGTAATAGCCATCGCCAAAAGTAGTTTACACGTGGCTCACCTTGCATATAGTGCTTACAAAAGCGAATCAATATCAGCGTGATAAATAATATAAGCCCCAGCATAATAATTCGGGTCATGGTCAGCGATAAGAAACTGAGTAAATCAAAAGCATAAATTTGATGAAGCGTAATAGCTGTTATAAATGCAAGGCTATTAAACATCATTACTTTAAACAGTACATGACCATTTGAAGCGCGCGATTGTTGGCCAATTAACCAGGCTGCTATAAATGTGCTCAAAGGCATTATTAGCAGTAACAACGAAATAATATACTCACTCATTCAGTGCTCCTTATTTAGTGATCAAAGTATGGCAAACTAGATAACTAAATAAAAATAGATATAATGCATATAAATGTTCTATAAAAGAGAACAATAATGAGCCGTTTAAATTATCATCACTTATATTATTTTTGGTCGGTTGCTCGTATTGGTAACTTAACCCAAGCCGCGAAAGAGCTGCATTTGTCACAGTCAGCGCTCTCTACGCAAATAAAACAATTAGAGCACACCATTAATATTGAGTTATTTGAACGTAAAGGCCGCACACTCGCATTAACCGATATGGGAAAGCGGGTGCAAATGTACGCCAACGATATATTCACCAAAGGGGAAGAACTGTCTTCTTTTATTCATAAAGGGGTGATTTCCCAAACTCAGCATTTATCAATCGGGGTGCTCAATACGCTCTCTCGTAACTTTATCGAAGAATTTATTAACCCCTTAATGAGCAATGACGAAGTACGATTTTCACTGACTGCAGGGCGTATGGATGGGCTGCTAAATGGTTTGGCAGAGCACGAACTGGATTTAGTTTTAACCAATAAACCCATCGGGCTTGAGCACTACGATCAGCTTTGGCAAAGTCAGTTGGTATCTCGTCAGCCATTAGCTATAGTTGGCCCAGCTGATAAAAAAATACGTGGCCAATTTCCAACAGGTTACACGGATGCACAGTGGGTGTTACCCGCTAAAACCTCAGCTATTAGAGACTCATTTAATGCTTTGTGTGCTCGTTGGCAGTATCAGCCAAAAATAAAAGCAGAGGCTGATGATATGGCTATGCTGCGATTACTTGCCCGTGATAGTGGTGCGTTATCGGTATTGCCATCAGTTGTAGTAAAGGATGAAATAGAACAAGGCCTACTAGTTGAATATCAGCGTTTACCCGATGCTTTCGAACACTTCTATGCCATTACCGCGCAGCGAAAATTTGTACCAGACATATTAAAGTCGCTGCTTGCCAAAACCTGCTAATTACTTTTAAAAAATGTTTTTTGCGTTAATACTTTATATTTGAATAATAAAAAAATAATTAAAGCTTTTAATTCGTTGGCCGATACCGTACTTATATTGTACTAAAGATTAAGGATAATCATGGTTAATAAACTACAAGGCAATTATGCTAACTTAAATGCGTTGCTTGCCCAATCGGTCAATAATTCAAACCAAACCAGTATGCCCACAGGTTTGCAATCGCGTGCTCACTTAGCGCCAAGTTCGGCAACAATCACTGATGAAATGCTTAGTCAGTTTAGTGACCAACAAGTCGATGAAATACTTAATCAGCAATTATCCTCGTTACTCACGATTTCCAGCGCACCCAGTGGCTCAAATTATAAGCTCTCTAGTGAAGAGGTTGCACTACGTTCGGTAATAAGCTCTCAGCAAGAGGGCTTATTAAAAAACGAACGTAGCGATCAGTTAATTGAGCGCTTAAATTCTTCTGTAAAAAATATCCAAGGTGCTTATGCCAACACTAGCGATATTTTATCAAACTTGGGGCAACTGGGATTTAATCAAAAAACATTTTTAGCATCTAGCCAACAGCGTGTTGAACGCTCACTTAATCCTTTCATGGAAAGCTTTAATCGCGAGCGATTTGAAGACGATGATAACTATGGGTTTGAGCTTTCGGTAAAAACCAAAGAAGGTGATGTTATTAAAATCACCTTTCATTCTGCGCAAGGTTATGATGAGGAAACAGGCGAAACCACTGACGAATTTAGCATAAGTTATGAAGTAGATGGCGACTTATCTGAGACTGAACACCAAGCATTAAGGCAAGTACTTTCTGGTGTTGGAGAAATGGCGGATGAATTTTTTAAGGCTAAACAAAGCGCTTACAGTCGTTACGTACCCGCAAACCAAGCTGATTTAGATTTAAGTTTTCTGAGCAATTTTGATAATAAAGAACTTTCGGGTTTTGATTTGTACTTTTCAACGTCAGAGGGAAATACTGGCGATGCTGATGGAGCGCTCCTTGGAATAGATAATGAGCTTAATTTAAGTTATACCCTTGATGAGGATTCTGAGCAGCAAATACTGGAGTTTGAATCGGTAAACGGACAAAACAATATTGATTTTTCGCTTGATATGTCAACCATTGGCGCTCAAGACAAAAGCCAAATGCAACAATACATAAAAGCGCTCGATAAAAGCTTAGAAGATAGCCAGCTCAATAGCTCTGAGAAAAGTACACGTTCTGCGTTTGGTCACAAAAGTGATGAAGTGATGAAACAAGGGTTGGCTGTTTTTAAAAGTGCGTTTAGTAGTATGTCATCAGCTGCTGAGCGCTATAGTGAAATTGAGTCGGTTGCTACAAAGCAGTTTAGTAATGGACGCGAGCTTGTCGCTAATTTAGTTGACAATATGATCACCAAAGATCCGCGCTACCAAGGGCTAGGTAGTAGTAATAAAAATTCCTTAGGTGATGGTATTTCTAAGTTAGCTGATTTTGATGCAAAATTCTCTTTTGCAATGGATCAGGGGGATTACATAGCAACAAGCACCACAAAGCTGAGTCAAAATACAGAACACCAAAAATCAGCAGGGTTAACTGGGGTTACTCAAGATAAAACGGCGAGCACGCGTTTTAATTATGAAGAAGGTAACCGCTCAGACATCCCTCCTGATTATTATGATAAACAAGAAAATTACACTATTGGTACCGCTGTAAAAAATAACGAATTAGTTGCCCTTGATCAGTCTCATGAGGTGGATGTAGATAAAAAAGTGTATCAGTTTAATCCCGAAATATCTCAATACGAGCTAAAAAAGGAATTGAAAGAAACATCCACCAGTGAGAGTAATATTCGTCTTATTAACGATATTTGGCTCGAGAAAAATGAAGATAGTCATCGTATGGATGAAAGAAAACGACTCAGTGGTGTGGGGGCGTCGAACGAGTTTAGAACAACATCGAGTTATTCACATACGCAATTAGTAACGTTAATCGGTGATTTAGATAAATTAGAACAAAACAAAGAAGTCAAACGTGAGTACTTAGCCGTTTTATCACAAGTGGATGATTTTATGGATAAAAGCAAGTAACTTTTATTTACTTAAGCTCGATTGTGGGTATAGTAACTAAAACACTATTGAAGTATAAGATTATGTTTAAACAATTAATTTTACTTTTAATGTTGAGTTTACCACTGGCAGTGAATGCAACGCTCAAACCACACTCGGACGCTATTTCTGCTAAGCGTTTATTAAGCGAGCACGATAAATTTGCTAAACAATACCAAACATTTTCGCCCACACCGCAAGACGTTGCATTGATGCAAAAACTAGCAGGTAAAGAGGTGTTAGTGCTTTTAGGTACGTGGTGTCATGACAGTGCCCGTGAAGTACCTCGATTTATAAAGTTACTCGATGAATCGAAGGTTAAACTTTCGAAAATAACCTTTGTTACAGTCGGTTATGATAAACGTGATGAGGTAGGTATTGCTCTAGCGCATGACTTACAATATACCCCCACTTTTGTTGTTAAGCATAACGGGGTTGAAGTTAACCGCGTAGTAGAAAAACCCAGCGGCACTCTCGCCCAAGGTTTAACCTTAGGCTTATAACGAGAGTCAGCTAGCCAATATCATGTTCGAGGTTTTATTTTTACACTGGCCAATCAGCGGCGTCTAAGTCATCTAATTGTGCATCGCAATGCTCATTTCCTTGCCACTTGGCAATGTATACACCGTGCGGATCATATTGCTGGGTTTGTTTTTGCAAATTAAAGTGACGTCCGCCGCGCGGATCAACACCAACTCCAGCAATATATTGCCAATTACCCCAATTCGACGCCACATCGTAATCGATTAACTGTTGCTCAAAGTAAGCCGCACCATAACGCCAGTCTAGTTGTAGTTCGTTTACTAAACAGCTAGCAACGATTTGTCTTGAGCGATTGCTAATAAAGCCCGTTGCGTTTAGCTCTTTCATAATGGCATTAACTAACGGGTAAGGTGTACTGCCTTGGCACCATTTAGCAAAACGATTCGGGCTAAACGTGGTAAGTGGCGAGCTTTGTTTCTTACCTTTAAAGGTAAATAACTGATGCTTAACATTAATCGCATGCCACTTGAAATACTCACGCCAGAGCAATTCAAACTTGATCCAGTAAGTTGACTCATTTGCTCCATACTGCGTTTCATAAGCATCTACTGCACAAAAAATTTGCTTGGCACTAATACAGCCAAAAGCCAGCCAACTACTAAATTTTGTTGAGTTATCAAAGCCATCTAGCTCATTGCGAGTGATTTTATAGCTACTCGGTAAAGCCGATGAAAAGTACTGCTGGCAGTGCTCAAGCGCAGCCTGATGCCCACCAAGTAATTGTGTATTCCCTGTTGCTGGCTTTTCTATCGGTTGTTTTGCGCAAAGTATAATAGGTGGAGGCAATCTTGCCGCTGAAAATGTATGTGTGGCTAAACTAATTTCTGCCGCTTCGATCTTTTTTCTAAAAGGTGTAAAGCCGGTTGGTAAATTAGCTAGTTCAAAGGGCAGTTGCTGTTGTTGATATAAAGTATCTTGCATCACAGATTTAAATACCACAGTCGTGCATTTTGACTTAAGAGCACTAATTTGGCGCTGTTCATATACACCTATTTGCTGGCTATATACAACTTCGTCAATGCTAAGCTCATTAATACGCTGTGTTAATACCTCAACTGGATCGCCTTCAATAATATGTAAAGTTTGGCCAAGCTCTAAAACAGACTCCTGTAGCTCATATAGGCTTTGCATTAAAAAGCGTTGTTTGTGGACACCATAGGGTTTTTGTTGGTAGTTATTGCTTTTAAACCAAGCAGGGTTAATCACAAAGACCAGGTCCAACTCACATTGTTGTTGTGATAAATCATTGAGTATGGGGTTGTCGTCAATGCGCAAATCATTTTGCAGCCAATACAGAATACGTTTTTTCATACTTATGCTCTGGTTTTTAAAATCATTTATTTTACGAAGCAAAAACGGGTAGGGATTAGTTTTGAGGTGTTTAATAGGGCTTTAAAAAGAGGCGATAACAATACCGCCTCTTACTTTGTTCTCGTTGTATCCTAGAGAACTAATTTTTGCTGTGCTATCCAGTCGTTAATTACATCTTCAAGTACCGCCATAGGAAGTGAACCTTGACCAATAACGGTGTCGTGAAAGCTGCGTATATCAAATTTAGCGCCTAGCTGTTTTTCGGCTTTTGCACGCAGTTCGCGTATTTTAATTTCGCCCATTTTGTATGAAAGCGCTTGGCCTGGCCATGAAATATAGCGGTCTATTTGATCTTCCACGGCGCTTTGTGGCAAGGCGGTATGATCAGCCAAATAATCAATCGCCTTTTGGCGGCTCCAGCCAAAGGCATGAATGCCGGTATCAACCACTAAGCGCACTGCGCGCCACATTTCGTAGCCTAAACGACCAAAGTCACTGTATGGACTTTGGTAAAAGCCCGCTTCTTTACCTAAACGCTCTGTATAAAGTGCCCAGCCCTCGCCAAATGCTGAGTGACTCAGTGTGCGTCTAAATTCAGGAACGTCTAACTCCATTGCAATGGCGTTTTGTAAATGATGCCCAGGAATAGCTTCGTGCAGGCTAAGTGCTTCTAAATTATATAAAGGCTGCAATTTAGGTGTTGAGGCTAAAAAGTAAGTGCCAGGTGAGCGGTTATCTGGCGGTGGCATATAAAACGCACCACGACTCGCTGAGCCTTTTATAGTAAAGGTGTTACGCGGTAAATGGCCAAAGTAAGTGGGGAGTTTGCCATACATTTTTTGCGTTATAAAAGCGGTTTTTTCTAGCAAGTCTTGGGCGTCTTTTGCGTAAAATTGCTCATCGGTTGCTAAAAATTTTAAAAAGTCGCTGTAGCTGCCTTCAAAACCAACGCTATCAATAATGGCTTGCATTTGTGCTTTAATGCGCGCCACTTCTTTTAGACCAAGTTCATGAATTTGTTTAGGAGTAGCATTAGTGGTGGTGTAATAATTAACCGTGTAATTGTAGTAATCAAGGCCCCCTTTAATACTTGCAATACCCGGCTGAGCTCTACAATGTGGCATGTATTCATTTTTAAAAAAGTCGTAAAAGTGCTGATAAGCAGGAACTACTTTTTCTTCAATTAATGTTTTAGCTTTATTTTGGTAAGTTTCTTTTTGCGCTGCAGTAAATGTATTAGGGATGCGAGTAAATGGCTCATATAAGGCGCTATTCTCAGGTTGTTTAACTATATGAGCGCTAATGCTTTGGCTGTAATTTTCAAAGGTTTTACAATAATGAGTAAACCCTGTTTTTATACCTTGTTTCATTAAATCAATATTTTGCTGATTAAAGCGCGGGTAATCACCAAGGCTGATTAAAAATGCGTTGTAATCATCAGCGGTTAAAAAGGCCATGTTAGCCGGCGCTTCTGAAAAGTAAGTATGCCAGCCACTTAAAAAATTAACCGGAAAATACTTATCTTGATAAAGGTAGCTTTGTTGCTCTGTTTCTCGCTCATATTTAAATAAGCGGTAGTTTATTAGCTGCTCGTTGTTGAGTGTTTTTGGGTCAATGCTGGCTAAGCTTTTTAGTACGCTGTTGTTATAAGCTTGGCGCTTAGCAATGGCTTGCTCGCTCCAATTTGGTAATGTGCCGTTTGGTTTCCAACCGTCTGGGTCGGTTCTAAAAAATATTTTTTCTGCTTTCGCATTTTCCCAATGGTTATCAATAATGGTTGTTAAGTCGCTGCTACTGTCGGCTAAGCTTGGCAGCGAGGTGGCTGCTAAACAAATAGCTAAAATTGTTTTTTTAAACATGTTGAATTTCACTTTTTAGAGTTTTAATTGTTATTCATGCGCGTGCCTATTTTACGATAATAACAAGTTCACTCAATTAATGCGTTGGTTTTTAACAGCAGTCTAGCTTATTGTTTTACTGGTGTTTAAAATAAAACATATTGGAGTAGCGATATTTAATAACGTATTTTGCTAACTGATAAGGCGAATAGCCAACACCCAAATATTTATTGAGCATTTCATGCTTAGCTTTGCAGGTTCGAAATCCGATTATGATGAAGAAAAATGGATTGGGATTACTCGCTGTACTTGGAAAAAAATGTCAGATAATGCACATGAGTTTGTATTGGCAGGTCACACACCACTAATTGGCCTGATACACAAAGCGTTAGAATAACTATTTAACTTTAGGTATTAAAATAAAAAGGATTTTGAAAATGTTGTGTCCTCGTACGAATACACCATTGGAGTCTATATTAGTTGGCGGTATCACTGTTTATACATCGTCGTTAGGAGGCGTTTTTTTCGATAACAGCCAAATTTTTAAATTTAGCTCGCCAGAGTTAAAACATGGTCAGGTTTTACTTAAGTATTTAAGTAATTATGCCGAAGGTGAGGGTGAAGTCGCAATGCGAGTAAATTGCCCTAAATGCCCAAGCATAGTGATGATGCGTAGGTATTTTTCACCGCTAAAAGCAGTTGAAATAGATGAGTGCCCTAGCTGTGCGGGAATATGGCTTGATAGTGGCGAATTAAGCAAAATACATGAAAACCATTTAACACCCAAAGAACGAAAACTGCTAGCCCACGAAATGGCCACCAATCATGGGTTTATAACTATTAAAACGCCAAAATCGAAATATTATCCTAAAGCGCCTAAAAACCTTCAAGGCACCACAGTTGAACGGCTGGTGCAATTGGCATTACTTAATTTTGAATCATAAAAAACGGCGTACTATAAAGTACACCGTTTTATTAAACTGACTTAATCAAAATCGTTATGACTTATTGCGGTTTTCTTTACTAAACGCGCGAATTTTACGTTTTTGCGACAGGGTTACTTTATTAGTGCGCCCTGCAAATGGGTTATCGCCTTCTCTAAATTCAATTTTGATTGGCGTACCCATAATTTTTAGTGCTTTACGATAGTAGTTCATGAGGTAGCGTTTGTAGCTATCAGGTAAGTCATGTACTTGGTTACCATGAATAACGATACGTGGCGGATTGTAGCCCCCAGCATGCGCATACTTAAGCTTAACACGACGTCCACGAACAAGTGGTGGCTGATGGTCGGCCTGTGCCATGTCCATAATACGACGCAACATAGCAGTACTAATCCGCTTAGTTGCCGACTCATACGCTTCGTCAACTGATTCAAATAAATGACCAACACCAGTACCATGCAGAGCAGAGATAAAGTGTAGGCGGGCAAAATCAATAAAGCCTAAACGACGATCAAGCTCAGTCTTAATACGGTCTTTAACGTAGTTATCTAGACCATCCCACTTATTCACGGCAATAACTAATGAGCGCCCTGAGTTAAGCGCAAAACCTAACAGGCTTAAGTCTTGATCAGAAATACCATCGCGGGCATCAACCACTAATAACACGACGTTACAATCTTCGATTGCTTGTAGCGTTTTAATGACTGAGAATTTCTCAACCACGTCACTTACTTTTTTACGTTTACGCACACCAGCGGTATCGATAAGAATATATTCTTTGTCGTTACGGGTCATCGGAATGTAAATTGAGTCGCGGGTTGTACCTGGCATATCGTATACAATAACACGGTCTTCACCTAGTATACGGTTAGTAAGGGTTGACTTACCTACATTTGGACGACCAATAATTGCCAGCTTTACCGGCTTGTCGGCAAACGCTTGGTGATCGGTGTCATCTTCTTCACCTTCTTGATATAAGTCGATAAGTTCTTCATCGTCATCGGTTACATCTTCATCAAGAGCGGCAAGTTCAGCAATAACAGGCTGAAGAGTTTGCTCAAGCAGTAAAGTAATACCACGGCCATGTGCGGCAGCGATATGATGAACTTCACCAAGTGAAAGTTGATAAAATTCAGCACAGTTTGAGTCGGCATCAATGCCGTCTGTTTTATTGGCAACAACAAAACATTTTTTCTCTTGCTTACGTAAGTGGTTAGCAATAGCTTGATCAGCCACTGTCATACCCACGCGAGCATCAACTAAAAATAAAACAATATCCGCTTCTTCAATGGCTAGTAATGACTGATCAGCCATTTCGGTTTCTATACCTTCTTCTGAGCCATCAATACCGCCCGTATCTACCACGATAAATTCAAAGCCATCGTAATTTGCTTGGCCATATTTTCTATCACGCGTTAAGCCAGGAAAGTCGGCAACGAGTGCATCACGAGTACGTGTTAAACGGTTAAATAATGTGGATTTGCCCACATTGGGTCGCCCTACAAGAGCGATCACGGGAAGCATAAACTACCTCTTTAAAAAACAACAAAAGGCTTCGCAGTGCGAAGCCTTACAAAAAATAATTAACTATTAATGCCTTACACTAATAGTAGACAGTTAGTTCGGTATTTTTACCGCGCTAACTTCACCATCGCGGGTGTATAGAATCAATTTATCGTCAGCGACAACGGGCTCAACAAAAAAACCTGAGCTGTCAAAGTCTTCACGAGATACTAGCTCGCCAGTGTCTTTATTTAACCAATGCAAATTGCCTTCTTGGTCACCTAACGCTAAATAATTACCGGCAACCGCTGGACCTGTTAAGTACCAGCCACGTAGAGCGGGTTGGCTCCAACGTTCAATGCCTGAATCTTTATCAAGTGCATAAACAACGCCGTTACTATCAACAACGTAAATTGTTTGCAAATCCATGCTAATTTCACGGTAGCTGCTGTATTCACGTTTCCATACAACATTACCTGAACGAATATCTACTGCTGATAAGTTACCATTGTATGCAATAGCGTAAGCAAATGGACCGCTAATGATCGGCTGCGTATCTACATCAACTAAACGTTCAAACTCTGATGCGCCTTTTGGCACTGCAATTTCTGCACTCCATGCCGAGTAGCCACTCTCAGAAATTAAAACACTTAACTTACCTGTTTCTAGCCCTAGTAACACACCACCGTTAGCCACAGTAGGTGAACTTTGACCGCGTAAAGTCAGCGGTGGCACTTCTTGCTCAAAGCTCCAGCGTTCTTCACCAGTATCAGGGTGAAGCGCAAGTAACTTACCTGAGGCTAAATTTACAAAGATTAAGCCATCGCCTGCAGCGGGTTTAGAGAGTGATTCGCCGGGTACTTTTTTACGCCAGACTTCTTTACCAGTCTCACGGTCAAGTGCAATTACATAACCATGTTCAGAGCCTAAATAGATTTTACCATAAGCTTGTAATATTCCGCCTGATAATTTTGCACTATCGTTATCGCTCCAAGGCCAAAACGATAAATCTTGGCGAACGTCGGTTTCCCATTGGGTATCGCCATTGGCAAGTGATAAGGCTTCTACTTGGCCTTCACGGCTAGCAACATACACTGTCTCTTTATAAACAGCAGGTGATAAGCGTGAAAAGTAATGCTCTACACCACTACCAATTGATTCTTGCCATACCACATCAGTTTCAAATTGATTGACTATTTCTGGAAGCACCAGTTCTTCTTCGTCATCACTTGAAGAACACCCCATCAGGGTTGCCATACATAGGGCAAGCGTTGCTGTTGTTATTTTTCTCATGCCTAAAACCTTATGCCGCTGGGCTAGTTACTGCTAGGTCATCTAACTTAATTTGTAAAAGAGGATTACTCGTTAATCCGCCGGCATCAACAGCAGCTTGGTAAGCTACGCGTGCTTGCTCTTTATTGCCTTGTTGAGTGTAAATATCACCTTTTAATTCAGCCACATTTGCGTTAAATGCTTCAGGAAGAGGAGCATTTAATGTACTCAATGCATCATCGTATTGCTGCTGAGCAATTTGCACACGTGCTAAACGTGTTGTTGCAATGGCTTTAAGCTGGGCGTTATCAACGTTAGTTACAATCCAGCTTAATTTTTCATTTGCTAAATCTAAGTTTTGGGCATCTACAGCTTCTTTTGCAGCAACAAATGCCGCTAGAGTTGCGTACTGAGTGTCTTTGTTTTCACTGATAAATGCATCAGCAGAAGCTAATACGCTGTCGCTTTCAACAAGCTTAGTGTATGCATCAGATGCTTGCTCTGCAGTCGTTATTTGATTTTGGTTGTATGCTTTCCAGCCATATAAACCACCTAAACCAACAATAACGCCTAACGCTAGTGAAAGGCCGTTTTCACGAAAAAAGCGTTTAATTGCTTCTGCTTGTTGTTCTTCTGTTGAATAAATTTCCATGCTTACCTCTGTTAAAGCGCTTCACTACTTACGCTTTATATAATTTAGCTATTAATTAGTTCTGCAAGTAACGTTTTAGCTTGTTCTAGTTCTAGTGTGACTTGTTCTTTACGTTCACGTAAGTATTTAATAGTCACAACGCCTTGCTCTAATTCATCTTCACCGATAATAATTGCGACGAGAGCATCGCTTTTATCAGCACGTTTAAGTTGTTTTTTAAAGTTACCACCGCCAGCGTGCACCATTACGCGTAATCCAGGTACATCACGACGTAAGGTAGATGCAATTATAGGCGCTTGAATACTGGCTTTGTCGCCCATAGCTGCTAAATATACATCAGCACTACGGCGTATGTCACCTACACATTCAAGTGCTTGAAGCAGTAAAACCAAGCGCTCTAAACCCATCGCGAAACCTACCGCAGGGGTTGATTTACCGCCTAATTGTTCTACTAAACCATCATAACGACCACCAGCACATACAGTACCTTGTGCACCTAAGCTGTCGGTTACCCATTCAAATACAGTGCGGTTGTAATAATCTAAGCCACGTACCAGCTTTTCATTAACCGTGTATTTGACGCCTGCGGCATCTAATCGTTCACATAAATTTTCAAAATGTTCTTTTGATTCAGCATCTAAATGTTCAGATAACTTTGGTGCATCGACTAAGATTGCCTGAATATCTGGATTTTTAGTATCCAAAACGCGCAGTGGGTTAGAGTACATACGACGTTTTGAATCTTCATCTAGTACATCGGTATGTTGTTCTAAAAAGGCGATTAAGGCATCGCGGTATTGTGCGCGAGCTTCGTTTGAACCTAATGAATTAAGTTCTAAACGCACATGGTCAGTAATGCCAAATGCTTCCCAAAGTTGCGCCGTGAGTAAAATAACTTCGGCGTCAATATCGGCGCTGGCAATACCAAAAGTCTCTAAACCAAACTGATGAAATTGACGGTAACGACCTTTTTGTGGGCGTTCATGGCGAAACATAGGGCCCATGTACCAAAGGCGTTGTTCTTGATTGTATAACAGGCCATTTTCGTTACCTGCACGTACACACACTGCAGTCCCTTCCGGGCGCAAGGTTAAATTGTCGCCGTTACGATCGGCAAAGGTGTACATTTCTTTTTCTACTATATCGGTTACTTCACCAATAGAGCGTTTAAATAGGTCGGTTGATTCTACAATTGGAAAACGAATTTCTTGATAACCAAACGATGATACGGTCTCGCGTAAAATGTGTTCTACTTTCTGCCAAACTTGCGTATCGCCTGGCAGGCAATCGTTCATACCGCGAACTGCCTGAATTTGTTTTGCCACTGATAAATCCTAAATCTGTTTATGTGCAACCCTGGGCTGCAACCACGTAAAACTAAAAAATCGACCCTGCATTATAACCTTAACTATAAGGTAATTGCGAGCGTAGCGGAGCGTACGTAATTTATACTACGTTGTGAATACCGCGACTAAAAAAGGTCATTTAAATACATAGTGTTGTAACAACACATCACTCTACGATTTTTATGTCGATTGGAGTTTGTTGTTGCTTCTGTTCAATGAAATCGCGTACATAGCCTTCAAGTTGATCAACAATATTATTGTTATCAATACGGGCTTTTTGGCGTTCGCCATTAATGTATAAACCTGAGCGACGGTTTGCGCCGGCAAGGCCAATATCACTCACTAATGCTTCGCCTGGTCCGTTAACCACACAGCCAATGACTGACACTGAAACTGGCTCAATAATATCTTCTAAACGCTCTTCAAGTTGATTCATGGTGCTTACTACATCAAACTCTTGGCGTGAACAGCTAGGGCAAGCAATAAAATTAATGCCGCGAGAACGAATACGCAATGATTTTAATATATCAAAGCCTACTTTTATTTCTTGAACTGGATCCGCTGCTAGTGATACACGCAGCGTGTCACCAATACCTTCAGCCAATAACATGCCTAAACCAACGGCCGATTTAACTGAACCAGAGCGCATGCCGCCTGCTTCGGTAATACCTAAATGCAGTGGCTGGTCGATTTCTTTTGCAAGTAAACGATACGCGCCAACCGCTAAAAATACGTCTGACGCTTTCACCGAGATTTTAAATTGGTCAAAGTCTAAGCGACGTAATATATCTACATGGCGCATAGCCGACTCAAGTAAGGCTTCAGGTGTTGGCTCGCCGTATTTTTCTTGTAGGTCGCGCTCAAGTGATCCACCATTTACGCCAATACGAATTGGAATGTTGTGCTCACGGGCTGAGTCGACAACCGCTCTAATACGCTCTTCACTGCCAATGTTTCCTGGGTTAATACGTAAACAATCAACGCCATACTTTGCTACTTTTAATGCAATGCGGTAGTCAAAGTGAATATCAGCAACCAGCGGTATCGATACCTGCTCTTTAATACTTTTAAATGCTTCAGCGGCATCCATAGTTGGAACAGATACACGGACTATGTCAGCACCGGCATCTTGAATCGCTTGAATTTGAGCTACAGTGGCATCAATGTCCATTGTGTCTGTGTTAGTCATTGACTGCACTGCAATTGGTGCACCATCACCAATTGGAACATTACCCACATTAATGCGGGTGGATTTTCTGCGTTTTATAGGAGATTCTGAAAACATAGCGACTACTCTGCTAAGGGTAATTTAAATTTAGCTAAACGGTTTTTAGGAAAAGCCGAAATATCAACTGGCTCACCATTTAGGGTAATACGAACAACATCGTGCTTGCCTAATACCACTGAAAAAGGCGCTACACCAGTCAAGGTCATTTCGTAGCCTGCTTTTTTTACACCAAATGCAATTTTCTCATCGTTGGCATCGTGGATTTCAACCCAGCTTTCGTCATTAAACATCATAATAATAGTGCTTAAATCACTGCTTGTTGGTTCACTTTGGCTTTGTGTATCGTTTAGGGGAGCAGCCTGAATTGTTTGTTGTTCATTGAATACGGTTGAGTTTGCTTGTGGTGCAGGCTCAATCTCATTTGATTGTGCTTCATCGGCAGCTTCTGCTAACAGTTTTGTGCTTTCTTGTTGCTCCGAGATGAGCGAGTTATTTGCATTAATAGTGTTAGTTTGTTCATCAATAGGCATTGCATTTTGCCACCACCATACGGCTGATGAGCCAATAACAATGGCTAAAATTAAATAACTTACCGTCATTAGTCGGCTGTCATGCGCTTCTTTTTCTGTACGTCTTGAAAAGCTTTGCATATCTACGGGCTTATCTGATGTGCTATAGGCAGGCAGCATAGTTAAAATAGTAGTGCTATCAATGTTTAGCGTGCGACAATAATTTTTTATGTAGCCTTTAACAAATGTTTTTGCGCCTAGTAAATGATACTCGTCGTTTTCAATATGTTGAACTTGCGATTCAGTCAACTTTAATAATGATGCAATCTTAGCAAGGCTAATGTTTGCATTTTCTCTATGTGTTTTTAGTATTTGACCTACAGAGGGTTCATCGTTCTGCGGTTGTGTATTATCTTCATTCATAATGTGTATCAGTTTGGATCCACTAGTAAAAGTTTATGTTTTGGCTTAACAACCAGAGTAAGACTTCGTTTTTATTTTTTGGTATTCGTTAATTCTTGTTACTAAGGCGCACTATAAAAAGGGACTACATTCAATATCTTAAAAACTATACCGTGTTTAGATAAAATTTATGTGTTTTTAAGTCCTTTAATACACCTTATTCGTAGTAGTCTAGCATTGTATCACACTGAAATGCTAAATTGCTTTACCCTAAAACAGGCTTTTACACATCATCCTCAAGGCTATATTTTGGTTTACAGCTAAAAGGTGTGTAATTATCTAGCGTATTTTTTTTGTTTGCTCACCTGACGCTTCGCTATTTGAAGCCGGTACTGGGCTTTTTTTACGAATAACCTTTATTTTCGGCTCAGCAATAATTTGATTGTTATTATTGCTTTCTTGTAATTCATCTAACTGTGCTTGGCGATATTTTTCACGTAGTACTTCAAATTCTGTTCGTCTTAACTGGTTATCGCGAATAGCGTTAGCTTGCATACTACTAGGGTAGGTTTGTAATAAGGTTGTCGCAATTTTTTCTGCTTCTTCAATTTTACCCATTCGTTGTTTAACCAAATAGCCAAGCAATAAAGCGCGAGAAGAAACTTGCGCGGTATCGTCATAACGTTTTATTAAGTTGCTGGCTTTGTACAAGTCGCTTTTTGCGTAATATAAAGCGGCTAAGCTTATTAATGTAGATGCGCGTTGTGAACTATGGTTTAGTGCTTGCTGAAAATAGCTTTCGGCGTTGGTGAAATCGTTAAACTCAATGGCACATAGAGCCAAATTTTCATAGCTTTGCGCTACACGAATATAACTAGGTATTTCAATCGCTTTTAAAAACTGATCGGTGGCGCGGTCATACTCATTAATACTGCACAAAAACGTGCCGTAGTTGTTTAAGGTGTTAGGATCATTTGGCTTAATGGCCAACGCTTTTTGATAGGCTTTGTCGGCTAATCCGTTCTCGCCAACTTGTTGGTAATAGTATGCTAAAGAGTAGTGTACTTCGGGTAAGTTTGGGGCGTACTCGCTGGCACGTTCTAAGTTATATTTAGCTTGAGAGTTATTGCCTGTATTTAAATACTGTAATGCCAATGCTATGCGCGTGCGAGCTGCACCATCGTTATTAATTTTATTCTCGAGGACCGGTTTATCGCTGCCGTTGTAACTATTTTCGGTAACACAACCGCTTAAAAACAGTGTTGATAGTGCTAACGTAAGTAAAGATCGCATTACTTTGTCTCTTTATTTATATCCATAACCTCTATCTTACCTCAAAGCCTTTGTGTTGCATCATTTATTTAAAAATAAACGATATATCACAAAGGCTTTTGATTACTCAAAAAATTAGGCTTGATGAATATTTACTGCAATTGCATTGTCATCACGCATTTTCTTTTTTGCCATACGCTTCGTACGATCTACAACATCGCCAGCTAACTGGCCGCAGGCAGCGTCAATGTCATCTCCTCGGGTACGACGAACAATACAGGTAATCCCCGCAGCTTGTAATACTTTAGAGAAGCGATCAATTCGACTGTTGCTTGAACGAGTATATTCATTACCTGGGAATGGATTAAATGGAATAAGGTTAACCTTCGATGGTGTTCCTTTTAACGTTTTAACCAGTTCATGAGCCTGATCGGTACTATCGTTAACACCGTTAAGCATTACATATTCAATAGTCACATCTTTATTGGCTTTTGAACCGTCAATGTAACGACGACATGCAGCTAAAAACTCTTCGATTGGGTATTTTTTATTGATCGGTACTAAAATATCACGCAGGGCGTTATCTGGCGCATGCAATGAAATTGCCAGTGCTACGTCTATTTTTTCTTTCAATAAATCAAGGGCAGGTACCACACCTGAGGTGCTTAATGTAACGCGGCGTTTAGATAAACCAAAGCCCCAGTCGTCCATCATTAATTCCATTGCAGGTACCACGTTTTTAACGTTAAGTAACGGCTCGCCCATACCCATCATCACTACGTTAGTGACAGGACGTTTTTCGCTGTTGCCATCTAGGCCAATATCTTTGGCTACTCGCCATACTTGGCCGATAATTTCAGACACTTTTAAGTTACGGTTAAAGCCTTGTTGAGCCGTTGAGCAAAAAGTACATTCTAGTGCACAGCCCACTTGAGAAGATACACACAAGGTGGCACGATCTTTTTCTGGGATCCAAACTGCTTCAACTTCTTGACCGCCTTCTAACACGAGTGCGTATTTGATGGTACCGTCGCTGGCTTGTTGGCGAACTGATATTTCTGGTGCAACAATTTCGCATTCATTTTTAAGCTTTTCTTTTAGCTTTTTGTTTACGTTACTCATTTCGTCGAAATTATCTACGCCAAAATGATAAATCCATTTCATCACCTGATCGCCACGGAATGGCTTTTCACCGAATGATACAAATAGCTCTCGCATTGCATCTCGGTTTAAATCTAATAAGTTAATCTTTTTTTGCTCGGTCATGTAACAACCTCAATCGGTGGCGGTGATGGTAAAAATTTACAAGGACGAATTGTACACAATTCATCCACTATAATCATTAAGTAAAACATCATAAATAAACGGCTAATACTTTACTTAATGACTAAAAAAGGGCTCGAAAGCCCTTTTCATACTTTGCATCACAGGGTTAGCTGTGAACTCGAATTAACGAGTACGTGGGCAAAGTTCTTCGTCAGCGAAGAAGTACGCGATTTCGCGAGCAGCAGATTCAACAGCGTCAGAACCGTGAACCGCATTTTCGTCGATGCTATCAGCGTAGTCTGCACGTAAAGTGCCAGCTAGTGCTTCAGCAGGGTTAGTAGCACCCATGATTTCACGGTTTTTAAGAACAGCGTTTTCGCCTTCAAGAACGGTAACCATTACTGGGCCAGAAGTCATGAAAGATACTAAAGCGCCAAAGAAAGGACGTTCGCTGTGTTCAGCGTAGAAACCTTCAGCTTTCTCTTGTGAAAGGTGAACCATTTTAGCTGCAACGATTTTAAGACCCGCAGTTTCGAAACGGTTGTAGATTGCGCCGATGTGGTTTTTAGCAACTGCATCAGGTTTTACGATTGAAAAAGTACGCTCTAAAGCCATCTTTGTGCTCCAATAATTTAAATAAAAGGTTGAATATTAACGGGCGCGAATTATACGCGTTTTAGTTAAAAAAACCTAATTTATTCTACGTTGACGAATATTTTAATTTAACAACCTATACTTAACTGAACTAAAAAAGTGGCTATAACGTTAATATGAGTTTATAAATTAGTGCCACATCTGATTTGTATTTTTTTAGTCATAGCGATTATCAATGCGTCTATCGACTCCAAATGCATGAAGAATACATGCAAACTTTAAGGTAAAAATATGTTTTTCAACCAACCTTTAAAAACTCAAATTGCTGATTTACAAAGTAAGCTTTCTGTAAGGGAGCAGGTTAAGCAAAGTTTAGACAGTGAAATGCTGGTATTAGAGCTTGATAAACAAGGCGCTATTTTAAGACAAAATAAAAACTTTGAGCGAGAGTTTAACTACTCAAATAATAAAATAATTAATAAAAACATTTTAGATTTCATCTCAGAAAATGCGAGAAATAACGCTGATTTTCATGCCTTTAAAAAAGCGTTAAGTAAAGCCGAACATTTTGCTGGCGCTATTCAAGTATCTCACGAAAACGGACAACGAGATTGGTTACGCTGTATTTTACACCCGATAAAAAATGAGCAAGGTCAGCTTGACTATTTAACCCTGCATTGCACTGTGCTTACACAAATAATTGAAAGCTCGAGAGAAAACGAAGATTTAATCAAAGCATTGCATCGTTCAACAGCGGTTATTGAGTTCGATACTCAGGGTATGGTTCTGCGTGTTAATGACAACTTCTTAAAAAGTATGAGTTATTCAAGACAAGATGTGGTGGGCAAACATCATGGTATGTTCTGTGATGAGCAAGAAGCGAGTAGTAAAGAGTATCAAGTCTTCTGGCAACGGTTGCGCAATGGCGAGTTTATTGCGAGCAGATTTAAACGTATTGATAAGCACGGTCATGAGGTGTGGTTAGAAGCATCATATAATCCGATTTTTAATGAAGCCAATGAGCTCTACAAAGTAGTAAAATTTGCCACGGTGATCACTGATCAAGTAGAAAGAGAACTGGCCACAGAGCAAGCGGCAAATATTGCGCATGGCACTTCTATCGAAACCGACAATAACGCGGATAAAGGCGCGGAGGTGGTACAAAAAACTGTACAGGTTATGAACGAATTGTCGGTACAAATGGAGCAAGCTGCTCAAGAAATTTCAGCATTAGATAAACAATCGCAACTTATTGCGAGCATAGTGCAGAGTATTAGCAGCATTGCTGATCAAACTAATTTATTGGCGCTTAATGCGGCTATTGAGGCCGCGCGTGCTGGCGAGCAAGGCCGTGGGTTTGCTGTGGTGGCTGATGAAGTGCGTTTACTTGCTTCAAGAACCAGTAAAGCTACCGAAGAAATAGTGGATGTTGTACAGCAAAACCAAAATTTAACTCAATCAACCGTTGCTGTAATTGAGCAAGGTAAAAATAAAGCGCAACAAGGCTTAGACCTTTCCAAAGAATCTGGTGATGTAATGAGTGATATTAAAAAAGGCGCGCAACAAGTTGTTGATGCCGTTAGTCAATTCTCGAACCAATTAAGCAGTAAAAAATAACTTAAATCTGCTGCTCTTCATTTATTATCGTAGAAGAGAAATTTTGATGATCTTGATCAAGGTTTCTCTTTTGCCCCCTCATTATACTTGCGCGGTTTATTTTCCTTAATACCAATTCGCTTAATTAAGTGGTCTATTTTGAGGCTGGAAAAACGTGTTGATAGCTAGGCAAAAAAATTGCTATTTAGTTGTTCTCGGCAATTGCTCCTGCATTGCTCTACCTTCTGCATCCATGCAGTCGTAAATGAGATTTTTTTAACGCAGGTAGCGACACGTTTAGCCCCGTAAAATGATTAAGTATTATTGCGGGTTGGTATAATTATTCATGCAACCGACTTGAACTCGGTTCGATGTATGGAGCGCACATGTCAGCAGTTACTTCTTCAACCCCGTTTATTCCTGAACTACTTTGCCCAGCAGGTAGCTTAAAAAACATGCGTTATGCCTTTGCCTATGGGGCCGACGCTGTATATGCGGGCCAACCTCGTTATAGTTTAAGGGTTCGCAACAACGAATTTGATTTAGATACATTACAAACAGGGATTAACGAAGCGCATGCGCTGAATAAAAAGTTTTATGTAGTGTCGAATATTGCCCCACACAATGCGAAAGTGAAATCGTATTTACGTGATATAGAGCCAGTAATTGCTATGAAGCCGGATGCATTGATCATGTCCGATCCGGGTTTAATAATGCTAGTACGTGAAAAGTGGCCCGATATGCCAATTCATTTGTCGGTTCAAGCCAATGCAGTAAACTACGCAAGCGTATTGTTTTGGGCAAAGCAGGGGATTGAACGGGTAATTTTATCTCGTGAGTTATCGCTTGAAGAAATAAGTGAAATACGCTCTTTATGCCCAGAAACAGAACTAGAAGTATTTGTCCATGGTGCTCTGTGTATGGCCTATTCAGGGCGCTGTTTACTCTCAGGCTATATTAATAAGCGCGATCCTAACCAAGGCACGTGCACTAATGCGTGTCGTTGGGAATACGATGTTAAACCTGGCACTGAGAACGAAACCGGTGAAATGGTACATAAAATCGATCCTAAAACGGTTATACCTACGTTAGGTGAAGGCGCGCCAAGTAACGATGTATTTATGCTTGAAGAGCAAGGCCGCCCGGGTGAATACATGCCCGCATTTGAAGACGAGCATGGTACTTATATCATGAACTCAAAAGACTTACGCGCCGTGCAATACGTAGAGCAGCTAACAAAAATGGGGGTGCATAGCTTAAAAATAGAAGGGCGTACTAAGTCATTTTATTATGTTGCGCGTACCGCTCAGGTGTATCGTAAAGCGATTGACGACGCCGTTGCAGGTAGACCATTCGATGCTGATTTATTCAAAACTCTTGAGAACCTAGCGCACCGTGGTTACACCGAAGGATTTTTAAAGCGCCACGCCCACCAAGATTATCATAATTACGAATACGGCCATTCAGTTTCTACCAAGCAGCAATTTGTAGGTGAAGTACTTGGTCGTAATGTTAATGGTTTAGTTGAAATAGATGTAAAAAATAAATTTTGTGTTGGTCATTCATTAGAGCTAATGACGCCAAAAGGCAATATTAGCTTTACCCTTGAGAGTATGGAAAACAAAAAAGGCGAAAGTATTACTGATGCTAAAGGCTCTGGCCATATCGTAAAAATTCCACTGCCTGACACTATCGATTTAGAGCACGCCATACTGATGCGCAACTTGGATGAAAACCAAGACACCCGCAATCCTTTCAAACAAGCTGTTTAACGGGTAAATCATGGCACTACTAATAAATAGCAAATGCATTAACTGTGATATGTGCGATCCAGAGTGCCCAAATGAAGCAATTTATATGGGCGCTAAAATTTACCAAATAGACCCTGAAAAATGCACAGAATGTGTAGGTCATTACGACAAGCCAACGTGCGTCAGTGTATGCCCCATTGACTGCATAAAGCCCGATCCTAATCATCGAGAAAGTGTGGACGAACTGGCTGAAAAGTATGTGAGGTTGGTAGGTTAGTTGCTCAATAAGTAGATTAACGATCTGTTTTTATTAGAAAGCTAAGTGCATTGTAACTAATTAGTTGCTGTGATTGTTGTTATAGTTCTCAATATCTCAACAATTAAAGAAGGCTTTGTAGTGCACTTGAGCGAAACTAAAAGTATAAAGAGTTTCTTTGGTACCCGTGTTTATTTAAGTTAATGGCCGTAGCTTAAAATAATTTAATAGCAAAAAAAGTGAAGCCTCAAATATACAGTGTCATAAAGTATTATAGGTTTATTGAAAATAAGAGATGGCTTTATGAATACATTATACATTACAGGTGCTGGAGTAAGTGCTGCTAGTGGTATTCCTACTTTTCGTGGTGAGGATGGTTTTTGGACTATTGGCAGTCAAAACTATACGCCGATGGAAATGGCCACTCGCGCAATGTATGAAAATAATCCAAGTGAGTTTTTAGCTTGGTATTATCATCGCTTTGCAACTTACCGTCATCATGGTCCTAACGAAGTGCATCATTGGCTTAGTGATAAAAACTTAATAACTCAAAATATTGATGGGCTTGATGGTAAGGCGGGTAATAAAGATTACATTGCGATTCATGGTCGGCTTGATCAAATGACGCTGTTTCATCATCAGGGCGATGATGTCACACCACAAGCTACGCTATGGAGTAATGTTGATGAGAGCAACTTACATCGCTCTCTACTTGAGTTATTCAATATTGAAAACCATCAGCCAAAGCTTAATCATTCTTTAAAGCCCTTTGTATTGTTATTTGATGAATATTACACTGAGCTTTATCGTATTACTGAGGCGCAGCAGCGAATGATGAATGCCGATAAAATGGTATTTATGGGGACCTCTTTTAGTGTAAACATTACCCAAATGGCACTAGAGATTGCACGTAATTATGCTATTCCAATTGAAATTGTTGACCCTGAACCTACTCATGTACTGCACTCAAATGTAAGTTATAAAAAAATGACTGCATTGGAGTACATACAGCAACAAGGTTAACTAGGTAACTAGGTTATATATTGCTGCTGGTATACATAATTTATTATGCGTTATTAATAATCAGTACAGCTTACATTATGTTATTGTTGGCATTTAATTCACGCTGGTACTCGTTATTTTAGGTACTTAAATACATTATAAGAAGTCGGTAGCAATGTTAAGTATTTCTCTAGGGCCTTTGGTTATTTCTATTTCACAGTTAATTATTTTTTTAGGGTTAGGCATTTTCTGGGGGCTTACCTATTTATTGACGCGTCAACACCCATTACAAAAAGCGATTTTAGACACAGTCTTTAAAGCGATTGTTGTGGGCTTTCTAGTCTCGCGTTTAGCGTTTGTGTTTACCATGTGGGATGCCTATCAAGGTAACTGGTGGCAGCTTTTTAATATTAGCGACGGTGGCTTTATTGGTTATTATGGCTGGCTCAGCGGTATAGTTGTTTTAGCGTTTTATGCGCGTGGTAAAAAAGCGGTAATGAAAAACTACGCTATTGCTGGGTTTGTAGGTTTTTGTTCAATGATTATTCCTAACTTTGCGCTGTCTATTTATCAAACGGGTGTGCAGTTACCACAGTCTGTTGTGCATAACATTCAAGGCCAGCAAGTTAACTTACAAAACTTTAAAGGTAAGCCGGTGGTTATTAATTTTTGGGCGTCGTGGTGTCCGCCGTGTCGAAAAGAAATGCCAGTGCTACAAGCGGCTCAAAAAAACAACCCAAATATTACGGTGGCGTTTGTCAATCAAGGTGAAGACTTACACACGGTAAAAGCGTTCCTTGATGAACAGCAACTCGACCTAAATCATGTGTTTTTTGATCAAAGTAGTAATGTGAGTCGCGAATCAGGTGCTGCGGGCTTACCAACAACTTTGTTTTATAATAGCCAAGGTGAGTTAGTTACCAGTCATATGGGAGAACTTTCTCATGCGAGTTTAGGCTATTATATTCAGGCTATTAGTGATAAAAAATAATAGTGTTTGTTGTTTGATCTAGTTACTCCTTCCTAAGCAGCTAAATAGTTATTTTGCTGCTTAACTTCTTGTTTATATTTGAATTGGCTATTTATTGACAAGGTATTCAGTTACTCATCAGTTTGCATTAACAAGCTATTAAGCTTGGGTATGTAAAATACAGCTACTTTTTTCGTACCATCTTTAGCTAGTACGATCATCTTTAAGTATTAACTGTATTTTAAATGGAACTGTTAAAACTATGACCGCTCATCGGAAAACCAACGCTTCACATCACTCACTCCCACTTTTTATTAAATCAACGCTGTGTATGTCTATTTTGTCTGTGATTAATCATGCATATGCTGATGAAGCAGCAGATAAAGCATTAAAAAGCAAAGATATGGAAGTAATTGAGGTACGCGGTATCCGTTCCAGTATGGCGGCTAATTTAGATATAAAACGTTTGTCTAGCTCTGTGGTTGATGCGATTACAGCGGAAGATATTGGTAAGTTCCCTGATAAAAATGTCGCAGACTCATTACAACGCGTACCAGGGGTAGTGATTGACCGTGACGGAGGCGAGGGCTCATCGGTAAGTATTAGAGGGTTATCATCTGAACTCACCTTTTCTCAGTTAAATGGTAATTTTATTGCGTCATCACCAGGCGAGCCATCTCGTTCGTTTGATTATGCATTACTCCCCTCAGCCATGATTGAAAGCGTGGAAGTGTATAAATCACCAGAGGCACGTTTAGATGAAGGTGGAGTGGGCGGCACGGTATTAATGCATAGTCGTAAGCCGCTAAGTATGGATGCAAACTCAGGGGTGATTAATATTGAAAGCACCTATGCCGATGTGACTGAAGAATCTGAGCCGCAAGTAACCGCACTTTATTCTTGGAAGAACGATGCTGATACTTTTGGTGTGTTGTTTGGTTACACCTCACAAACACGCACTAACCGAACTCTTTCGGGTGGCACCGATGCAAATGTGTGGCGCTTTATTGGTGAAAACCCGGTTGATGTTAATGGCGCGCCGGTTGAAAACAATAATCAGTGGGGCTCAGTAAGCGATTCTCAGGGCAATAACTATGACAATGTCTGGTTTCCTCAAGTGGTTCGAGGTTCAATTGTAAACGAATTACGTGAGCGAGAAGGGGTACAATTTAGCACGCAGTGGCGCCCAACTAGCCGAGTAGAAATTGGTTTTAACTATTTTGGATTTTCACTTGATAAAAATAGAACTGAGTCGGTGATTGATATACCTGAGTGGTCTTTAAATCCTGACTTTTTAACCGATGTAAGTTTGGATGAGTCGGGCACGATAGTTAATGGAATGCAATTTGATGCAGCTGCAAGTGGCATAGAAAATGATATGCAATTGCCGTGGATGCGAGGCAGCTATGTACGTGAAGAGTCAACCTCTGACACTTTTGATCTCAACTTAACCTACGAAGGTGATTACTTCAAAGCCCGTTTTGTGGCGGGTAATACACGTTCTGAAGGTGGCCCGAAAGAGAGTTGGGAAGCAGCCTATAAAAGTTCTAACGCGGGTGAAAATGAAAACCGCATAGAAAATGCCGCGCAAACAGCGGGTTGGAAAATTAATGAGAACGATATTAGTTTAAATATAGATCCAAATACGTTAGCTAACTTACTCAATGGTGTGGGTGGTGGGCGCGATCCGGGTTCGTCAAATTCAAGTTTTGTGCGTAGTGAACTTGAAGAAGATTACTACCAAGCTGATTTTGATATTTATACCGATTGGGGCATTTTAAGAACAATTAAAACTGGGGTTAAGTATCGAGAAGCTACGCTTCACCGCGAAACCGGTAATACCTTCTTTTTAGATCCTAATTTTGATATTGCCGCAGCAGAAGCCAGTAAGGGTGGGATCACACGCTTTGATAGTTACCAGTGGAATAACGGTATGCCACTAGCACAAGATGTGTTTATCAACGAAGGTAATATTGCGGGTGGTTTTAACATAAACCAAATGCCTGGCATTGATTGGGATAAATACCGCGATATTGTGACCAGTAATTATGTTCCGTATACGCGTAAAGAAGATAATTTCATTTATGATATTGAAGAGCAAATAGCGGCATTTTATTTACAAGGTGATTTTGAATTTGATAGCGTGCGCGGTAATCTAGGGGTACGTGTTGTACGCACGAAAACCATGACATCATCAACCGATCTATACACATATTTGCTGGATCATACTGACGATGAAAGCGGGGAGGCGGTAACCGGAGACGATAGATTTGTTGAAGATTATCAACTCATTACTCAAGAGAATACCGATACCCAAATTTTACCTAGCTTTAATATTGCATGGGATGCCAGCGAAGATATTGTTGTGCGCGGCGCGATTGCAAAAGTAATGTCTCGCCCTGATTATGCCGATTTAGGCGCACAACAACGCATTACGTTTGTCTCAGATGAGTGGGCCGACGACAGAGCTGAATTTAATGAAATTCCAGGTTTTAGTGGCAGTGGCGGTAATAAAAAC
The DNA here is from genome assembly GCF_005887465.1 of Pseudoalteromonas sp. S1610. GTDB lineage: Bacteria > Pseudomonadota > Gammaproteobacteria > Enterobacterales > Alteromonadaceae > Pseudoalteromonas > Pseudoalteromonas undina. Next base: position 139,278 of record NZ_PNDI01000010.1, read on the forward strand.
TTAAAACCGTTTGAGTCGGTGCAAGCTGATTTATCTATTGAATATTATTACAGCGAAGGCTCTGCTGTTGGTTTAGCACTGTTTCATAAAACGGTTGATAATTTTGTTGTTCCTTTAGTTATTGACGTACAACAAGATTTTGCAGGTAAAGAGGGCATAGTTGATTCGGGAAATATTACTGTGTCGCCATATAGCACTGTAGGCAATGGCACTGATGCCGTATCTAAAGGGGCTGAAGTATTTATACAGCATGCCTTTGATAGTGGTTTTGGTTTTTACGCAAACTACACTTATAACAAAACCAATAAGGCCGATGTAGAAGTGGATGGTAAAGAGTTTGGTAAATCGCCTTTAATTGGCAGTGCTAAGTACCAGTACAATACCTCGATATATTATGAGGGAGATGCTTTTAATATTCGTGCTTCTTATAACAAACGCGGTGAAACCGTGTTGGGTTTAAATAGTGGTTTAAACGTGTATCAAGACCCATACGAGCAAGTTGATGTAAATGCATCAATTACTCTATTAGAAGACTTGAGCCTAACAGCCGCTGTGATAAATTTAACTAAATCTGAGTCAGTAACCCGATTGGGTAACGATACAGAGTCTCGGTTATTAAACTCAAGCTATTCGGGTAGACGATATTATGCGGGCATAAACTACCGTTTTTAAGCTGAGTTTGTTGAGTTTAGGTAAACAAGCTGTTTTGTTGCTGTTTTAGCTTTTTCTTGTAAGTTATTACTTTATAATGAGCATTATAAAATTATTTAATTAATATTAACAGGATTGAAATGAGTGATTTAACGGCAATAGCCAACTTATCTATTTTATTAGTTGAGCCTTCTGAAGTGCAACAAAAGCTAATAAAAAAATCACTGGCTCAGTGTGGTGTTACACAAATTGAAACGGCCAGCACTCAAGAAAATGCGCTGGCCGCTTTATCAAAGTATCACCCTGACTTAGTGATCAGCAGTATGTATTTTAGCGACGGTACTGCAGACTCTTTATTACAGGCAATACGCAGTAACAGTAATACTGAGCAGCAGGCGTTTATGCTGGTGTCGAGCGAACGTAATAAGCGCCATTTAGAGCAACTTAGGCAATCGGGCGTATTAGCTATTTTACCTAAACCGTTTAATGCCGACGAGATCACCCGTGCGCTTAAAGCGACTCTGGATATTATTAGCGAGCAAGAAGTTGAGCTAGAGCACTTTGATGTCACTTTACTTCGTGTGTTGGTGGTTGATGACAGTCGCTTTGCACGAAAACATATAATACGAGTGCTAGCGGGAATGGGTATTCCTGAACCTGTAGAGGCAGAAGACGGTAAACAAGCGATTGAAATGCTTAATAATCAATCATTCGATTTAATTGTTACAGATTACAATATGCCAGAAATGGATGGTAAAGAGTTAACTGAAACCGTTAGAAAATCGAATGCTTACTCACATATTCCAATCCTGATGGTCAGCTCAGAGGCCAACGATACTCATTTAGCTAATATTGCTCAAGCCGGTGTGGATGCTATTTGTGACAAACCATTTGAACCTGCAACGGTGCGCGATTTACTTTTTAAAATCATGAGCTAACTCGCAGCTGTAAAAGCACTTTTTAACTAAAGTGCTTTTAAGTCGCTTTGCAGTAATGTAATGAAAAATTAAGTAACTTGGCACCAGATAAGGGCTTACTTAAATAAAACCCCTGAGCAATATCGCAGTTTAGCTCGTTGAGTAAATCTAGCTGCTCTTTGGTTTCTACTCCCTCTGCAACTACTTTTATTTCTAGGCTGTGTGACATAGCTATGGCCGCTTTTACTAAATTACAGTCGGCCTTGTTATCTGTTATCCCTGCAATAAAGCTACGGTCAATTTTTAGCACATCAAAAGGGTATTCTCGTAAGTAACTTAATGATGAATAGCCTGTGCCAAAGTCGTCCATTGAAAGTTTTATGCCCAGCTCATCAATTTGCACTAAGGCATCATGAATTGAGGTTTGGCTATTCATTAGTACCCCTTCGGTAATTTCCAGCTCTAAGCATTCATTATTAATGCTATTTTTATGTAGAGTATGTTTAATTATATTAACCAGTTCCGGATCTCTGAATTGGCGCGGCGATAAATTAATCGCCATGGTATAGTTTTGCTGGTTAATTGATTGCCATTCATTCAAAAAGCGTAAGGCTTGTTGAAGAACAAATAAACCAACAGGCGCAATCAAGCCTGTTTGCTCTGCAATGGGAATAAATTCATCAGGGGTGATTTCCCCTAACACTATATTATGCCAACGTAGCAAGGCTTCAGCGCCAATGATGGTGTTTGTTTTTACATCTATTTGCGGTTGGTAATAAAGCTCAAATTCGTTTCGCTCCAGTGCTCCATGCATTTGCTCTTCTATTTCAAAACGCCGGCGCATAGCAACGTTCATTTGCGGGGTGAAAAAAGAGGAGGTATTGCGCCCCATCGCTTTTGCTTGGTACATAGCGGTGTCGGCATTACGTAACAACACCGAGGCACACGTACCGTCTTTGGGAGAAATCGCAATACCAATACTTAATGTCAGTATTAAGTCTCTGCCTTCGAGCTTGAAGGGTTTTCTAAATGCTTGAAGTAACCGCTCAGCAATTGCTAAAGCATCATTTTCATCGTTTAAACTGGATATTAAAACAATAAATTCATCACCCCCTAATCGACCGACAGTGTCATTTTGCTTTAGTGTTTGCTGTAATCTAGCGGCTGCTGCAATTAACAGTTTATCGCCTACTTCATGCCCTAATGAGTCATTCACTTTTTTAAAGTCATCAAGGTCTAAAAAAAACACCGCGGCTTTTTCATGACTCTTTTGTACTTCCATTAATATTTGTGACAAGCGATCTAAAGACAAAAAGCGGTTAGGCAAATCGGTTAAGCTATCAAAGAGAGCTTGATGACGGATCAATTCTGCTGAGCGGTGTGGTTCGCTAATATCACGGATAATCACCATGATTTGGTTTTTTTTGGGCAGTAAGCGCAATCTCGCCTCATAATAAATTACGCCTTCAGGCATGCTCAATTCATATTCAAAACTTACCATACTGTTTTGAGCTATTGTTTTTTCTATATGAATTTGAAATTTTTCCGCTACTTTTTCAGGCAGTACATCAATCATTTTTTTACCAATAAACTGCTCAGGTGAAATATACAGGTCCTTACTATTATTAACATGGTAGTCAGCAATGATGCCATTTTTCTCTAGTACAAAAAATAAGTCGGGAATGGCTTCAAAGATAGTTTTCAACATACTGGCATTAAATGTGGCTTCTGCTTGTGCCTTGTGAACCTCAGAAAGGTCAATATCAATACAGTACATTTGTTTGGTATTGTATTGATTAGTAAACATAACATGGCTTGAAAATACAGCCACGTCATTACCTTCTTTATGTTTGAGGATAAGCTCTGAGGAGGGAATTTCAATATCATGCTTAATCCAATTACTATGGGCTTCAATTACGGGCTCTCGCATTGGTGTGGGTATAATTAAATCTTCGAGTTTTTTGCCAATGGCTTCTTGGTGCGAATACCCATAAAGCACTTCACTGCCTTTGTTCCAATAAATTACACGTCGTTGCTCATCATAACCTTGCACTGATATAGAATCGACAGCATCAAACAGTTGATGCAACGGATCATTAGTAACATATTGATGGGCAGGCATATTATGGGCTTTATGGGGATCCATTAAATGGGTTCCAGTTATTGAATTACTTTATTTATATATTAGACATAAAGTTGAGATTTAGCATGGTAAGGGAGGTTTCAATGTGTGACTTTTCATTGATTTAGTCGAAAGTAATTTTAACAAAGCACAATTAAGTACTTTTAAAGCAAAGGCCAATAAAGATTGGCCTTTGGGTTATCTTGTTAGTTGGTGGGCATTAAATAGATTTCGCGTACGCTATTACGCTGGTTGGCCTCAATAGCAAATAATACCGCATCGGCCACATCTTGTGGGTCGAGCTTATCGGGTTTTGCTTCATCAAAAAAAGGCGTATTTACCATACCTGGCGCAATAGTGGTACAGCGACCATGCCAGGGTTTCATTTCCTCTGCTAAATTTTGACCAAAGCCATGTGCAAACCATTTAGTAGCACCATATATAGAGCCGTCAATGGGTCTTCTTCCTGCTGCAGAGCTGGTTAAAATAAAATGCCCTTGGTTTTCACGTAAATGAGGCAAGGTGAGTTTTGCGGTCCACAACAACGCTTTAATGTTAAGATCAACCATGGCTGACCACTCTTGAGGATCGCCATTCTCTGTGCCTGGTGATGACACACCCATGCCCGCGTTGGCGAATGCTGCGTCTAATCGGCCAAACTTTTCAATGCCCTTACTTACTACACTCTCAAGCTCGCTAAACTGAGTGGCATCGGCTGGAACGCTAAATGCACTTTCATGGCCTAACTCATCAACTAGTTTATTGAGTTTATCTTCACTGCGCGCAGTTAATATTACTTTGTGATCATTATTAACTAATGTTTTAGCGGTCGCCTCGCCAATGCCGCTCGATGCGCCGGTAATTAAAATGACTTTCTGTGTTGTCATGGTTTGTCTCCTTTTATGGAATTCTGCCAAGCTTGATTGTAAAGATTCATTAAATAAGTGTTTTTAGAATTAATTAAGTGACAATGATACTGTTTTAGCGTGCTGCCAAGAATAATTGATACCCTGACAAAGAGAGTTATATGTATGTGAATAGTCAGGGTAATTATAAGGTTAAAAACTTAACCTTAATTGAATTTAAACAGATTAGCGTTAAGAGCTTGAACGTATTATCAAGCCCTTAAAGTAGCAAAGCATTTAAGCTTCTAATTGGAATGGGTATACAGATCCTAAACTAAGCAACTGGGTTAACTCATCAAGGGCTTGGTAGCTTTCGGTTAGTAAAGCTGGGTCTGCAAAGTCGTTGGCACCAAGTTTATCTCGGTAATGGCGAGTAGCCCAATCACATAATTGAGTGTACTTTTGCTCATTTAAGATCACATCAGGATTTACCGCTGCTAATTCGTGGCTGTTTAATGCAACTCGTAATCGCAAACAAGCAGGCCCGCCACCATTTTGCATACTTTGGCGCAAATCAAAAAACTGCACTTGATTTATGGGATTATCGGCAACAATTAGCTCTTCAATATACGCTTTTACAGCAGGGTTGCGCTGGCATTCTTGTGGGGCAACGAGCAGCATTGCATCGTCACTAAGGCTAACAAGTTGGCTATTAAATAAATAGCTACTGACAGCATCTTGAATACTCACTTTGCTGGTTGGCACTTCAATAATATAAAGCTGTTTGTTACCTACATAAGCTTCTCGGATATCGTCTAATGCTTGCGTTTGATTTAAAAACGCCTGCTGATGGCATAATAAAACATTGGCGTTACCCACCGCGATTACATCATTATGGAACACTCCTTGGTCAATTACATCAGGGTTTTGTTGTAATAGTATTTGGCTGGTATCTTTTATATTGTGCAATCGACAAATGGCTTCAGACGCTTCCAAAGTTTGCCTTGCAGGGAACTTAACGGGTTTAACCAGTTTACTGTTAAAGGCACTTGCACCAAATACAAATAACTCTAGCCCGGTTTCACCATGGCTGTCGCACAGGCGAGTATGGTTTGCTGCGCCTTCATCACCAAAAAAACCTTGCTCAGGCAAATGTGAATGGTGTGCAAAGTATTGCTCGTTATTAAACATTGCTTTAAGCAAACGTGTCGTCGTATTTGGCTCTAAAGAGCGATGAAATTTATTATTCAGGTTAGCCGCAGTAAAGTGCACTTTGCCATCGTTAGTATCAGGAGAGGGCGATATGGTGGCTGCATTAGCGGTCCACATGGCAGAGGCTGAGTAACAGGCGCGCAATAAAATAGGATCAGCTTTAAAAGCTTTATTAATGACTTGCGCATCGTTGCCAGTAAATCCTAGACGGCGAAGTACATTTAAATCTGGGCGAGCATGAGGAGCAAATACCCCTTGGGTTAAGCCTTTATCGTGCATAGCTTTCATTTTAGCCAGGCCCTGCAATACAGCTTCTTGCGGATTTGAAAAACTCGCCGCGTTATTTAACGAAGCAACATTACCATACGACAAACCTGCGTAGTTGTGAGTAGGGCCGACTAAGCCGTCAAAATTAACTTCTAAAGCATGCATACACGTTCCACTAACCAATTAAATAGTCTTTTACAATACAACGCTATGAGGTAGCTTGCAAAGTCTGTTCAAAAATAGTTTAACGCGAATAGATACGCTCTTTTTCACTAGTGGTATGCGTATTTGTTGGCTCATTTACTTGCCACACTGTGATATCTAAGCGCCATAAAAAATAAAGAGTGTTGTATAAATTAGACATAACTTTTCCTTGGTGTTGCTAACGTCAATAAGAGAGTAGGAAGAAGTATGCCAATTGTTATTTGAATATTTTGTGAATAATAATCAATAAGTTAATTTTTTTTAACTAAACTATAAAAAAGCTTAAGCACCACATTGGATAAATTTACGCTAGGTTTGCACTAACTTGGGACTGTCTTTAGCATCGACACTTTCATCTTCAGTCTGGGTGCTTAAGTCGCTAACGATTAAATCGAGTAACTGCATTAATTGCTGTGCTTGGTTAGTGTCGATACTGTCAAATTTACAGAAAATTGTTTTTGGAATATCAGCAGCTTTAAGTTTTAAAGATTGGCCGGTGTGAGTCAATTGCACCAAACGCTTACGCTTATCGTGTTCGTCCTTTATAACGTTAAGTAGTGACTTGCTGGTCATCTTTTTTAATATTTGAGTAAGCGCGCCACCATCAATTGCGGTTTTATCGATTAGTTCGGCGATGGTTACTTCATCTTGTTCCCACAGCGCCATCATAACAACATACTGAGGATAGGTAAGGTTAAGCTCAGCTAGAGGTTCTCGATAGGCACGGGCTATGCTGTTAGACGCCATATATAAACGATGGCATAACTGATTTTTTAATTTTAACTGTTCAAACGACATCGTTTTATCCTTCATTTCAATACAGAGTATTTTAGTTTGCATGCAAAGTATTTGCAATCAGAATTTAGTTGTTCTATTATTTTGCACACAAAGTAAGTAATGTGAAAATTTTAAATCTTAGGAGTTCACTATGAATGTATTACAAAATGCAGCTTATTCAGCAAAAGCTACGGCAACAGGCGGACGTGAAGGCGTTGCTAAATCGGATGATGGTCGTTTAGATGTTAACTTATCAACGCCTAAAGGGTTAGGTGGTGACGATGGGCAAGGCACTAATCCTGAGCAATTATTCGCAGCAGGGTATGCAGCGTGTTTTATTGGCGCACTTAAATTTGTAGCCGGTAGCGAAAAGATCGCATTATCAAGCGATACTTACATTAACTCTGAAGTGTCTATTGGTGCTATTGAAGGCGGTTTTGGTATTGCTGTAAAACTTGCTGTATCACTAGGTGATATGGACAAAGCAGCGGCGCAAGAGCTGGTAAATAAAGCACATCAAGTATGCCCATACTCAAACGCAACACGGGGTAATATTGAGGTAGAACTTTCAGTTATTTAATTTACCTCTTTATATTGTTTATAAAAACACGCCATGAGTGATCATCGCGTGTTTTTTATTCGCAACTATATCTATAAATGAATTGAAAATAGATAAAATCAGTTATATTCGAAATTTCATATATTCACTATTCCATATGTTTGTTTTTTGTTTTATTGTATATGCATAAACCAAATGAGGACGCTATGGAACAACTCAACCCACTACAGTTTTATAAATGCTTAGCTGACGATACGCGCTTAAAAGCCATGCTGCTAATTAGCCATGAGCAAGAATTATGTGTATGCGAGCTTGTGGCTGCCCTTGAGCTTAGCCAGCCTAAAGTATCTCGTCATTTAGCCCAGCTTAGGCAATGTGGCTTATTGAGCGATCGTAAGCAAAATCAATGGGTGTATTACAGTATTAATAAAGCCCTACCAGAGTGGGCTGAAAATGTACTAGCACAAACCCGTAGCGCTAATATTGAATTTTATAACGATGATTTAAATCGACTCAATGCAATGGGTAACCGCCCTGAGCGTGCAGCAAACTGCTGTTAATTAACTTTTAAAGGTATTTATTATGACAATTAAAGTAGGGATTAATGGTTTTGGCCGTATGGGGCGCTTAACATTGCGTGCTGCACTTGATTGGCCTGAAATTGAATTTATTAAAATTAATGATGTTGCTGGCGATGCTAAAACGCATGCACATTTACTCGAATTTGATTCAGTACATGGGCGTTTGGCACACAATGTAACAGCATCAGCGCACAGCTTTAGTGTAGGTAAACACACCATTGCTGTAACTAATAATAAAAACATTGATGATACTGATTGGTCAGATTGCGATGTAGTCATTGAAGCCAGCGGTGTGATGAAAACCACCGAATTATTAAATCACTACCTAGCTCAAGGTGTAAAACGTGTGGTAGTGACTGCACCGGTGAAAGAAGACGGTATTTTAAATGTAGTGATGGGCGTAAATGATGATTTATATAATCCTGATGAGCATAAAATTGTTACAGCGGCATCATGTACAACAAACTGTTTAGCGCCAATTGTTAAAGTACTACAAGAAAAAGTGGGTATTAAACACGGCTCTATGACTACTATTCACGATATAACTAACACCCAAACTATTATTGATGCCCCACATAAAGACTTACGTCGAGCTCGCTCATGTGGTACCAGTTTAATTCCCACCACAACAGGCAGTGCTACGGCTATTACGCATATTTTCCCTGAGCTTAAAGGGAAACTTAATGGCCATGCTGTTCGTGTACCACTTACTAATGCATCAATTACCGACTGTGTATTTGAGCTTGAACACGGTGTTACGCAAGATGAAGTAAACGAGTGGTTTTATCAGGCTGCAGAAGACACATTAAAAGGGATTTTAGGTTATGAAGAGAAGCCACTTGTGTCTATTGATTATAAAACCGATCCGCGTAGTTGTACTATTGACGCGCTTTCTACCATGGTGATTAATAATACCCAGCTTAAATTATATGCTTGGTACGATAATGAGTGGGGATATGCAAACCGTACCGCCGAACTTATGCTAAAAGTAGCAAAAAGTGATGTAGTTAATTAGCCCAAGGTATTAACCATGTTTGCTCAACTTAGTGATTTACCTCAAGCGATAAAACAATATTTAATTATTACCGGTAATTATTGGGCGTTTACTTTAACCGATGGGGCGCTGAGAATGCTGGTGGTGCTGTATTTCCATCAGCTAGGATATGATGCACTTGCCATCGCTATGCTGTTTTTGTTTTATGAAGTGTTTGGGGTGATCACTAACTTAGTGGGGGGGTGGCTTGGCGCGCATTTAGGCTTAAATAAAACCATGAATATTGGCTTAGGCATACAGCTTGTTGCCTTAGCTATGTTATGTGTACCTAGTGATTGGCTGGGCGTTTTTTACGTTATGGCTGCACAAGCGCTCAGTGGTATTGCCAAAGATTTGAATAAAATGAGTGCTAAAAGCGCAATTAAGTATTTAGTGCCTGATGACGAAACAGGGCAAAGTAAACTATATAAATGGATTGCGTTACTAACCGGTTCAAAGAATGCGCTCAAAGGCATAGGCTTTTTTTTAGGTGGATTACTATTAACTTTAGTGGGCTTTAAAGGCGCATTATTTGCGTTGATTGCTCTGTTAGGTATTGCTTGGCTGGTTAGCCTAATTTACTTAAAAGGTGATATGGGTAAAGCCAAAAATAAGCCTAAATTTAAGGAGTTATTTTCAAAATCCAGAGCCATTAATTTACTCAGTGCTGCGCGATTATGTTTATTTGCTGCACGTGATGTATGGTTTGTAGTTGCGCTACCTGTTTATTTGGCCGCTCAGTTTAACTGGGATCATTGGTGGGTAAGTGGTTTTATGGCACTGTGGGTTATTGCCTATGGAGCTGTGCAGTCACAAGCCCCTAAAATAACCGGTAATTCGGCTAATAAAATCGATGTGCTTAATAAGGCATACTACTGGGCCATTGCTTTAACGGGGGTGACTTTTATATTGGCAGTGCTCATGCAGTTTAATATTGCTATTCATATTAGTTTGCTCATCGGTTTGTTAGTTTTTGGTGCGGCCTTTGCAGTTAATTCCTCTTTACATAGTTACCTTATAGTCAGCCTTGCTAAAAGCGATGCAGTATCACTTGATGTGGGCTTTTATTACATGGCTAATGCAACCGGTCGACTGGTTGGGACAGTATTCTCAGGATTAGTGTATAAACTATATGGATTACAAGCTTGCTTGTGGGTAAGTGTTAGCTTGCTTTTTGTTGTTGTGTTAGTGACTCTGCGACTAAATAAGCAAAGTTAAATGGTCGTTGGTTATGAGATTAAGTTATCCATATTATTTTAAAATAATTAATAATATGTTGTTTAATTTGGTCTAAACTAAAAATAAATAAGTAAAGCAAGGTAGTTATAAATGCGGGAAATAGCGTTAGCAAAAAAGTTATTATGGATAAGCGTCGGAAGTATACTTTTAACGGTAGTACTATTTTCAGGCATACTTTGGTCTAAACTCTCATCGAGTAATGCCAACACTTCTGCAGAAGCTGAGACTCTAATTGTTAATGAGGTCGATGGGCGATTAACAGCAAATGCAGCCGCCTATGGTGAAAAAATTGCCGCCTTTATTAATGAAGCTTACCGAATACCTTTTTCACTTGGTAGTATTTTAGAAGATGCCGATAAAGCCTCAATAAAGCGTGATTCAGTTGTTTCTTTAAATCGTTCAATATTAGAAAGTAATGATGTTATTTCCTCTATTTATTCACAGTTTGAAAAAAATGGTTTTGATGGTAAAGATAGTGAATTTACTCAAGGATACAATCACTCTGTTGCTGGTACAGGTTCATTAGAAATTTATTTCACTAAAAATAGCAATGGTTTGGTTGAGCAACAGGTTGTGGAAGACGCGGAAGAAAAATACGCGGATAAAATAAACGAATTTGGTTTACGTGAGGCAGAGTGGTACTTGTGTGCTAAAGACAAGCTAAAACCATGCATTATGGAACCCTACTTGTATGAGATTACACCGGGTTACTCAGAAATGATGACCTCACTTGTTGTTCCTGTTATTAAATCAGGCAAGTTTGTAGGCGTTACAGGGGCGGATATAACTTTACCTGTATTTCAAAAACTAACAGAAGAACTTTCAAAGGCGCTTTACGATGGCAAAGCAAAAGTAACGTTACTTAGTCATTTGGGTTTAATTGTTGGTACAAGTCATTACAAAGAAAAATTAGGCCGCCCACTAAAAGAAGCTGTTAGCGCTAAAAGCTATGAGAGTTACAAAGCACTAAAAGGCACTAAAGGAATAAACAAACAGGGCGCTGAAATAATGGTGTCTTACCCGATTGAAATTAAGCTTGCTGATGTGAAATGGATGCTGCTAATTGAAGTACCCGCTGAACTTGCCTTTGAAGGACCTATTCAATTAACTGCGGGCATGTCTGAGGCTGCAAAAGAGCTGGGTGTGATTATTTTGATCACCGGGACTGTGATTGCGGTATTGGCATTTATAGTAATGAAGCTTGTAGTAGGCAGTGTTGTGGCTCCTCTTAGACAAATTCAGGAGCGGGTTGACAACTTAGCAAGCTCTGAAGGTGATTTAACACAAACTCTGCATGTTGATACTCACGCTGAGCTTATAGCTCTGGCTGGAGGATTTAATAAGTTTTTATCAAAACTTCGTGAATTGATCAGTGAGCTTAAAGCGGTCTCAGATCAAACCAAGCACCAAGGTGAAGTTACCTCAAATATTGCGGTAGAAACCAAGCATAATGTGCAGGCACAGTTTAAAGAAATTGAAAGTGTGGTTACTGCAATGAACGAAATGAGCGCGACAGCACTTGAAGTGGCAAAAGCTTCAGAGCAGTCGGCGCAACAAGCTGATGAAATTAACACCTTAGTGGTTAGTAGCGAATCGAGCTTATCATCGGCTATGACGCAAGTTAAAACCATGTCTGAAGAAATTAAAGAAGCTAATCAGGCAGTAGAAAAAGTAGCATCGCGTAGTAATGATATTACTCAAATACTTGATGTGATCCGAACTATCTCTGAGCAAACTAACTTATTAGCACTAAACGCAGCTATTGAGGCTGCACGAGCTGGGGATCACGGACGTGGTTTTGCCGTTGTTGCTGATGAGGTTAGAGCTTTAGCATCTAAAACGCGCTCCTCAACCGATGACATTAGTAGTTTAATCGATAGCTTACTTTCAGAAGTGGGTAATGCATCAACTGTTATCGAAAAAGGTGTAGTACGCGCCGAAACTGCAGTAGATGAAACCTCAACAGCTTTTGATGCACTGCACAGTGTGGTTGTGAAAGTAGATGAAATAACCAATCAAATTACTCATATTGCAACGGCTGCTGAAGAGCAAAGCTTAGTCACCGAAGAAATAAATCGCAACTTGACGATAATTTCTGATGCTGCTTCACAGCTTTCTGATTTATCTGCTCAAGCAGGCGATAGCAGCGAAGAGTTAAATAAACTAGTTGCGCAGCAAGACTCTGAGCTTAATAAATTAAAAACCTAGACGTCGAACTTTGGTTTTAAATTAAAAAGGCAGCTAACTTTATTAGCTGCCTTTTTATTTTAAGCTAAAGACTCTTCATGAGTGAAAACATGTTTTCGATCATTGGTTTGGCCAACTTTTCTACATTTGGTCGATTAAAATAACTACGTAAGCCAGTAAATTGTATTTGGAAAAAACGAGCATAATCTATAGCCGAGGTATTTCCACTGAGCTCTTTATTAGCTATAGCGTTTGTAAATAGTTCAGTAAGGTAATGTTCAAAGTCTATCATCAGCTCTACGCTGATTTGATAAAGATAGCTGTCTTTATCAACAAACTCATTATTTGCCTTAACTAACATGCAGATAGAACTTGGAGTATGACTTTGTGAGGAAATAACAACATATTCTACAAAGTCTTGCAGTGCTTCAAGAATACTGCTGCATGATACTAAACGTTCATCTATTAAGCTTTGCATTTGTTTGGCATAATTTTTTATCGCTTCACAATATAAACCTTCCTTAGAGCCAAATGCCGCATAAATGCTGCCTGGACGCATATTAATTGCATCTTGTAAATCGCGGGTAGATGTAGCATGAAAGCCCTTCTCCCAGAATAATTGACTAGCGGCATAAACAACTTGCTCGCGTTCAAATTTAACTTTATTGGCCATGATAGTTTCTATTAAATTGAGCAACTGTTCAATTTTAACTTGAGCGATCGCTCAAAATCAAATAGTATGTGTCTCGATGTTACTTAAAACTATTTTTAATTGGAGTTAGTGATGGCCGAATTTACCCTATACACACAAGAAAATGCATCAGAAGAAGCACAACCTCTATTGGCAGACTCTATTGCTGCTTTTGGTATGTTACCCAACCTTCATGCTGTAATGGCTGAGGCGCCAACCTTACTTAAAGGCTACCAAGTACTGCATGAGCTATTTCAAAAAACATCGTTTAACGCAGAAGAGCTAACAGTGGTATGGCAGTCAATTAATGTTGAGCACGAATGCCATTACTGTGTACCAGCACACAGCGCAATTGCCGCTTCAATGAGAGTTGATCAAGGTATTGTTGATGCGCTAGTTAATAAAACGCCACTGGAAGATGTAAAACTTGAAGTTCTTCGTGAAACAACCCTTGAGATGACACGCGAACGAGGTGTGCTAAGCCAGTCACAGCAGGATAAGTTTTTTGCCGCTGGCTATACAAAGCAACAGCTTTTAGAAATTGTATTGGGTCTTGCGCAAAAGGTGATGAGTAATTACACCAATCATCTTGCAGATACGCCAGTGGATGATGCGTTTAAGAAATTTGTAAAATGATAGGTTAGCCGCTATTTAGCCATTAAGTTATATCGATTTAATGGCTAAATAATTTTTATATAAAGATGAAGCTGTTTATTTAAATTTAACGTCTTTATTACTGCGATAGTAAGTTCGAACTTCCGGTTTAGTCCATTCACCTTTTTTTAAATAAGAAGTAGACACAACAAACTGTTGGTCTTTAAATTCACTGGTTGATTTCACTTTAGTGATCCCTTCTTGGCTACCAGTGACATCTTCATAGGCCACAAATTGTGTTGGACTCAGTACTTTCATGACGCCTTTAGTATAAAAGCCAGCTGTTGTAAAATAATAGAAAACAAGTGACTGTTTTTTACGATCATAGAAAATCATTGATTCCCCTCCATACTCACCCTCATTAATAGAGTGTGTAGTACGAATGGCTTTACCATTAAGTACGCGCTGCCATTTACTCACATCTTGAATGTTTGGCTCACCTTTTTCGGTATTAAAATCAGCTTGCCAAGTGCCTAAGTAGGGCGTGAAAATCGCAAGTTCTGGTGCTAGTGACTCTGTTTTATTATTCGCTAGAGTGCTAAATATAGATAGCGATAACAGCAGCATCGCGGCCTTTAAATATGTCATAATTAACCCGAGTGTTTATTTATTATTCTTATTATAGGCGATTATTTTTTGATAAAAAGTACCTTAATTATATTTTCGAGCGTGTTTATAGCTTTACTATGGCTTGCTTATTTAAATCATAAAATTGAGATGTTCGTACCGATATATATTTCACTACTCAGTGGTATTACATTTTTATATTATGCGTGGGACAAACGAAAAGCAGTACAGTCGAATCGCAAGCAAGTAAGTCGTATACCTGAACGACATTTACATCTCTGTGCTCTATTGGGAGGATGGCCTGGTGCACTTATAGCGCAGCAGACTTTAAGGCATAAGTCACAAAAGCGTGTATTTATAGTGATATTGTGGCTGTGTATAGCGGTGAATTTAAGCTTGGGTAGTTATGCATGGTATGTTTATTATTAATGTTTAAATGCCTTTATTCATTAAAGGCATTTCACTTTTTTAAACAGTCTATTGCGCTGATTGGCTTAACTGTTTTTCATCGAGCTCTATAGTTAAAATGGTTTTTTTATCAACCGTTACCCATTTTCTATAAGTTACATAGCCCGCTTTACTTACTTCAATATCATATTTACCAGCATCTAGTTCAATTGCATCTTGATATACAGGCACTATATTCATTATCCGTACTCTAGAATCAGCTGGGTTAGTAATAACCGTAAGTGATATTGGTGCACTTTCTTCGCTCACTTGAGGGGTTGGCTCAATAACGACATCTTCAGTTTTGCTGGTTTTAGATGTTGCTGAACAGCCTGAGAGTATGAGGGCTGCAGCTAGTAAGCTTAAATTTTTCATAGGTACTCCATTAATTATAAAAACTCTAAATATGTAAAATCTTGGCGGAGTGTATGATGATATGAATGCACTCGTCGTCCTTGACTTTGTTATCTGTATTTTGATTTTAGTCTAATAGCTATGTAATCGTTATTCAATCACCACTGTGCTATTTTTGAGCAATAAATATATACTCTTTTTAAAGCATATTATCTAAAGACTGAGTAATCGCTTCACTTTTTTCAACTAAGCGCTCAGCAGCTTTATACATTCTTTTTTTCATTAAATCGTTAGCTGTGCTGATGTAACGTCTCGATAATTCTTTTCTCAACGAGACTAAAAGTGAGAAGTCATTCGGTAATGCTGTTGATTCAGACTTAATAAACTCTTCAAACTCCATTAACGCTTTATGATCTTCTATTGTTTCTAATTGAGTCGAGAAACGTTGAAACTTAGGACCATAAAACACCACAGCATCGGCACGCGGAAAGTCGGCTTGTTCGCCTAAATTAATCTTTTGCTGATACGCAGTTAATGCATTAATAGCAGACTCTCGCTGCATTAAATTTGCTAGTAACTCATCCGCTTTTTTGTTGTTTGTAAAAACGATTTTACCCACGTTTAAGAGAACTTTTTGGGTGATCACATCGTCACTTTCTATAGCGGTATTTAATGCAACAGTAAAATTATCAAGGTGAAGATCTGTTGGCTGATAACGGTAAGTTTTATCAACTTCTTTTAAGTCTGAAACTAGGTGAGCAATACTATTGGGTTGCTCTTCGTTATAACGCGACTGTTCAAGTAATAAATCGATTCTGGCTGTAATATCAAAAATAATTGATTGGCGTTCTCTAAGTACACTTTCTAATTGCATCGATAGTTTTTCTGAATCAGGGTAATAATCTAATGCATCAGAGTAGACGGCTATGATTTTATCGAAATCTTTAAATTTACGACCCGCAATATTATTAAACTGATTAGCTTCATCATTAAAGCTCTCTAATATGCTTTGCTGGTTTGATCTTAGTAACCCTTGTTTAAGCACTTCATATTGTGGTGGAATTTGTTCAAGTTTGTTTAAAATAGTTGGCCCCTGCCAAGACATCCACGCTTCTACTTGTTGGTTAATCGCTTTGGCATTATCGAGTTGTGCCTGTAATTGTTTTGTATTATCTGAGCTTGAGTAATAATTTTGCGCAATTAAACCAATAATGGCGATACTGGCGACGCTTGCAAAAATGGCTGGCTTTAAGTTTGTTGTGAGACTTTTTAAAATGGGCTCTAATGATTCAAGCCTTTGATTCGCATTTAAAACTAATGCTTTATTTAAATTGTTCCACAAAAGAATAGGGCAGTTACTTGGTTTTTTCACTGCTGTATTTTTAGGTACTTTGTCTGCAGCAATACGGTTAAATGGGTGTTTACTACTAAGTAGTTCATAGGCAATACAGGCAAAAGAAAAAACATCGTCTTTTACTGATGCTTCACTACCCTTTAATTGCTCAGGACTTGCATATGTTGGGGTGTAGCCGCCAATTGTTGCCAGTTCACTGTCATTTTTTACAGCGTATTGATCGTCTAAGCTTTTGTGTTTGGCAATACCAAAGTCAAGCACCTTAAGGTTGCCGTTAGAGTCAAAAATAATATTTGAGGGCTTAAGATCGTTATGAATTACGCCCCGCGAGTGGGCATAAATGAGCGCATTGGTTAATTGCTCTAAAATAATTTTTGCTTTTTTAAACGCTAAACCTGAGGGTTTATTACGTTTAATAATTTGTTCCAGTGTTTCCCCTTCAATTAACTCCATAGTGACATAATATAAATCGCCGTCAGAGTCTGCTGAGTACACTTTTACAATACTTGGGTGGGAAAGTTGCTGTGTTTTTGCTGTTTCATCTTTTAGTAATGAAATAGCTTCTTCAGAGCTTGAAAATTCTTCCTGAAGTACTTTAATTGCTACTGTGGCTTCTGAGCGATTACTGCTTTCTAAAAAAGTATCGCGCGCCCGATAAATGTAGCACATACCGCCTTGGCCAATCAGCTCTTCAATTAAGTAGCGGCCAGATATTTTTTTGCCAAGTAGGTTTTGCTTGCGAATGTTTGACGTTTTTTTTGTGTTTGAGTCTAGGGAAGCAATCTGAGTTTTATCGTTGTGATCATTAGTACTACTCATAAAAAATCCTTTTATTGTGTTAAGTTAAATAATTACAAAGGTAAATATTCTCTGCTTATCTATCAATTTTCCCTCTGATATGAGTATGTATTTTACAAAAATATACAATTATAGCAATGCCTGAGTGACATATTGTTGTTGGTAAATTTCCCTTACTATATATTGAAAAAGTCGGTTTAAAGCTAGAAGGGGTCTCTAAACAGGCTGTTTTTGGCCTAGTTATAAAGCATTACGGTAAAATCTTTCATCGCTGTGTAATGTGTTTATCAAACATCTTGTTTTAGAGACAAAATCAAGAGCGCAATATTTTCTTGTGTTAATTTCAATGTTGACAATAGTTTCGCTTCTACTTTATCCTGTTCACAATATCGATATAAGGGACTGACTTATCAAATGGAACTGATACTAAACATCACTAGTTATCACAGACTTTCGCCTGAAATAGAAGCCACTAAAACTGTAACAGATTCATTAACTTTTGGTCGCTCTGAAGCGTGCGATTGGCATTTACCCGATCCCGAAAAAATAATCTCAAGTAAACACGGTATAATAGAAAAAGAAGGTGACTCTTTTTACGTATACGATAATTCAACTAATGGATTATTTATTAACTTTGCTGTAGCGCCGCTTGGTCAAGGCAACAAACAACGTTTGTCAGACAGTGACGTATTAACCATCGGCGATTTTCAAGTCAATGTGGTGCTAACATCAGATCAACAAGCTGATGTGAGTAGTTCTGCTCCAAGTCATTTTCAATCAGTAGATACTTTCGCTACGCAAAACTCTCAACCGGCTGAGCAGTCTATACCTTCATTCGATGACTCGATTATGAATGAGTCGATGCCTGAGATATCAGTGACTGCGCAACAAACAACAGATAATCATATTCCTGAAGACTGGGATGAATTAACGCGCCTTATGAATACCGATGACTTTGACATTGGCAATAATGTTAGCAATTCATCAGCACCTGTTGATACTCCTGCGCCTATTCAAGAACCTCCTCGTTCAAATAGCCACGCTAATGAGCACAAACCTGACAAACAGTCTGCACCAATAAAGAACGTAGTTCAAAATGACAAGGCGTTATCTGATGCGTTTTTAAAAGGGTTAGGGATTAAAGATGAGCTTAAAAATTCGTTAGATAATGAAAAACTGTGGTTTGAAATGGGCCAAGGGCTTAATTTATTACTCACTGAGCTTATGGAATCTTTACGTCAACGCGCGATTGTAAAAAACAAATTAAGATTGAATCATACGATGTTTCAGGCTGAACAAAACAATCCATTAAAATTTTCTGCCAATATTGATGATGTTATTCAGAACTTGTTCATAAAAAATAGTGCAAGCTTTCTGTCTTCGAATGAATCTATTAAAGAAAGCTTTATAGACACACGTAAGCATGAGCATGCTTTACTCGCTGGTGCAGATGGTGTGTTAAAAGGGATGTTATCGCAGGTTTCTCCCATGCAAATTAATCAACAGGCAAACGATAATTCTAACGTGTTAAAAATTATCCCTGGTCAAATAGAGTCTAAATGCTGGAAGTTATATCAAAGTTTATATGATGATATTTCTCAGGAAGTGAACACTAAAGGCGCCATGGCAATGTCTGATGATTTTTTAAAGGCATACAACGATCGAATCAAAGAAACGCACTAGAAAGGAAAGTAAATAATGTACAAAGTTAAGCTCTACTTATTGAGTTTTAGTTTACTATTTTTGGTTATGGGATGTACTACGATGAATAAAATCGTACCCCCTTCTACCGATCTGATCATTAATGTATCTAAAAATGTTAATCCAGATACGTCAGAACGTCCTTCTCCAGTGGTAATGAAAATTTTTGAGCTTAGCTCAAGAACTATTTTTGACACGCAGGACTTTTTTAGCTTGTACGACACACCAGAAAAAATCCTCGGACCTGACTTATTAAAAAAAGATGAATTAGAACTTCAGCCTGACTCAATACAACAATATAAAATGAGCCTTAATCGAAATACTCGTTACGTTGGGGTTGTTGTTGCTTATAGAAATATAGATCAAGCAAGGTGGAGAGCGGTTATAGAAGTTGACCCTACCGGCTATGACGATATCAATGTTAATGTAGAAGCAATTGCGACATACATGAGAGAGCAATAAAAAAGGATTTTTAAAAATGGGTGATAACACTCGTGTTGCTTGGACTGAAGGAATGTTTTTAAGACCTCAGCACTTTCAACAAGCAGATAAATATATTTCTAATGTTATCAAGCAAGTATGCAGTGGCAATCTTGCTGATCCGTGGGGAATAATCGATATAAGTATTGATAATGAATTGCTTAACAGCGGGCAGTTTGCTGTAGACGCATTATCAGCAATCACTCCAGATTTATTACCAATAGATATGCCTCAATCAACATCATTACCTGAACCGCTAGTGGTTAATAAAGATGTTTTTGATGAGATTGTTTATCTTGCTATCCCTGCGCTAAAAAATAGCGGGATTAATATATCTTCAGCCGACGATAACACCGTTACTCGGTATAAGCTTAATGACTTGTCAGTGAGTGATGATTTATTAGGGGCACAATCTCAGGAAATTATTCAAGTTGCGAAAGTGTATAGCAAATTGATGCTGTCTTCTGATGATCATTCAGGCTATATCGTATTACCTTTAGCTAGAATTATAGATGTGAGTAGTGAAGGGCAAATAAAGTTAGATGCTAAGTATATTCCTCCTTCTTTAAAAGTAGGGCAATGCAAACCTTTATCAGGGCTGGTCAGAGAAATTGGCTCAATGATTAAGCAGCGCGCTGAAAGTATAGCCGCTAGGCTCAGTCAAGGCTATGCAGGGAGTACCTCAGTTGCAGATTTTATCATGCTGCAAACACTAAATAAGTATGATGCGATATTTAATAACTTGCTTAGTGTCAATAGCTTACACCCGAATGTATTTTATAGTCGTTTAATTGAGCTTGCGGGCGAGTTGTCAACTTTCAGCACAGCTAATAAGAGGGTGCCTAAATTACCTAATTATGACCATACTAATTTAGGACAGGTATTTAATGAAGTGGTTAACTTTTTATACCAATCGTTAAGCCATGTTATTGAGCAAACAGCAACTGAAATTAAACTTGAGCAAAGTAAATTTGGTATTTCTTTTGGTGCGTTGAAAGACAAGTCAATTCTCAATTCAGCTCAATTTGTTTTAGCAATCAAAGCAAGTGTGCCCCATGAAGAATTAAGAAAAATTCTACCTTCGCAAATTAAAATTGGCAGTGTAGAAACAATTCGAGATCTGGTAAATAACCAAATTCCAGGTATTACG
Source organism: Pseudoalteromonas sp. S1610 (assembly GCF_005887465.1). Lineage (GTDB taxonomy): Bacteria > Pseudomonadota > Gammaproteobacteria > Enterobacterales > Alteromonadaceae > Pseudoalteromonas > Pseudoalteromonas undina. The sequence goes on from NZ_PNDI01000010.1 coordinate 160,068, forward strand.
ATTAGCAATTTACCAACAGCACCAAGACAAATTCCTTATCATGCAGGTTTTCATTATTTTGAATTAAATAGACATGGTGAACATTGGGATAAATTACGTTCCAGCGGGGGAATTGCTATTCACCTCTCAGGAAACTACCCAGAGCTACAATTAAGCCTTTGGGCGATAAGAACTTAACTTTTTAAAAGGAAGAGTTTCAATGGACGAAACCATTATCAAACCTCGCCCAGGTCGATTAGGGCGAAATACGCCAAGTAGTAACCCGGCACAAAATGATGCTGATAAAACAGTGATGTCGGTCGAGCCACCTTCTTCGAAGCCATTAGGTAGTAAGAAAGTATCGATATTTAAAAATCCTTTGTTAGAAGCGGCAACCGATTGCTTTTCTCTTGTAATTTCAATCAATCAATCGCTTGAAATGAGTAACCTCGCAGCGCTTAAACATCGTTGTGTTGAGGCAATCAAACGATTTGAAGTGGAAGTTCGCAATCAGCACTTATCAAAAGAAGTAATCAATAATTCGCGCTATTGTTTGTGCGCCATTCTTGATGAGTCTGTATTGAACTCAAAATGGAGTTCAATGGAGTGGGCGGATGAAAGCCTACTTTCTACCTTTCATAAAGAAACATTTGGCGGCGAATATTTTTACACGCTACTTGATTCAGGTTTAGCTCAACCAGAAAGAAATCAACAATTTTTAGAGTTGCAATATCACTGCTTGAATTTAGGGTTTAAAGGTAAATACCGCCTAGGTGCCGGTGGTGATACAAAAATCGAAGAATACCGTTCACAACTTTATCATTTATTAAACCAACTTAATGGGCCAATTAACAACAAGCTGTCTCCAAACTGGAAGCAAAGAGTAGCAGCCGGTGTTGAACTGAGAAATCAAGTTCCGCTATGGGTTATATTTTCTGTATTGGGGCTAATATTATTGATGATCTATTTATCAATAAATATGAAACTAAATAATGATGTTGTTGCGATTAATGAAAAGCTAGCCGGTATTCACCCCTTGGCAGTCAACCAGACGGTTGATAAAAAAGATCAGCAATTACGTGTCCTTGAACAGTTGTTGCAAACAGAAATTAAAATGGGGATTGTTGCCGTTGCTAAAACCTCAGATGGGATCCGCATTACAATCAACAGTGAAAACTTGTTTAAGCAAGGAGACGCGCAACTTCTCCCTTCATTCCAGCCTATTTTAGAAAAGTTAGCGTTAAGCTTAGAAGGAACTAAAGGGCGAGTCCTCATAACAGGTCATACAGATGATTTACCAATTAGTACTGATACGTACCCTTCTAATTGGCATCTATCTTTAGCCAGAGCAACACAAGTTGCTAATTTAATGGCTAAAAGCACCAACTTGAGCGGTCGTCTATGGCCAGAAGGAAAGGGCGCAGCAGAGCCTATCGCCAGCAATTCAGATTCAGCTTCTCGGTCGTTAAACCGCAGAATTGAAATCGATCTATTATTTTAATGAGGCTGTAATGAGTTTCTCACAAAAATTTAAGAAAATAACCTACGCACTAACGTCTCGAACCGCTATGTTAATTATCGGTTTTTTAGCCTTATCATTATTAATTTGGTTTGGTGGTCCTTTAATTGCAGTGGCCGATTATGTTCCGCTTGCCGGTGTCGCAGCAAGGCTATTAACTATTTTATTGATAGTACTCGTTTTTTCAGTAACCAAAATTTATCGCCTTATGCAGCAAAGCAGACGTGATGAAAAAATGGCAGATGAGTTAATAGATAATAACGATGCAAACAGTAGTGAAGTTAACGAAGAAATAACCACCCTAAAAACCAGAATGAATGAAGCCATAGATTTACTCAAGGACGTAAAACTATTTAAAGGTAAAAATATATACCAATTACCTTGGTATATCATGATTGGTCCACCTGGCGCAGGTAAAACAACGGTTATTCATAACTCAGGCCTAGATTACCCATTAAAGGATAAGCTTGGGGTTGATTTAGTACATGGTGTTGGTGGTACGCGCAATTGTGATTGGTGGTTTACCAATAAAGCGGTATTAATCGACACTGCAGGGCGTTACACAACGCAAAGTAGCCACGCTAAACACGACTCTAGAGCATGGGAAGGCTTTCTCGGCTTATTAAGAAAGCATCGCCCATTACGCCCTATAAATGGGGTAATGATCAGTATGGGGATTTCTGAACTTATGAGTCAGACCAAAACTGAGCGAAATCTTCATGCGCGTGCTATAAAACAACGCCTTCAAGAATTACAAAACCAGCTTGGTATGACATTTCCCGTCTATGTTATTTTTTCTAAAGTAGATTTAATTGAAGGATTCAGAGAGTTCTTTGGCGAACTTACTGAGGAAGAATGTGAGCAAGTTTGGGGGATCACCTTTGAGCTTGATTTAGACAAAGATACCCAAGTCGATGCATTCAATAAAGAGTTCCACGCTTTAATTTCTAAACTTACAGAGATGTTAAACCGTCGATTGATCAATGAACGTAATGAAGCTATTCGAGCTAAAATCTTTGAGTTCCCCAGACAATTACGTGTGTTACAAGGCGTTGCTGATGACTTCTTGAAAGAGATTTTTACTCCTAACGCTTATGAAGAGTTACCTATGTTTAGAGGCGTGTATCTAACCAGCGCCACTCAAGAGGGTACCCCTTCGAGCTTTTTAAATGATGCAAGTGCAGATAAAACCGATTACATAAACCAATCTAAAAGCTTTTTTATTAAAAACGTTTTAGAGAGCGTTATTTTCCCTGAGCAAAACTTAGCAAGCACTAACAAACACCATGATAAACAGAATAAGTGGCTTCGAATTGCTAGTGTGTCACTTGCGTGTATTGCTTTGTTCGGTTTTTCAATTTCTTGGTATTTCAGCTTTGCGTGGAATAGCAACTTAATTGATGCAACAGATGAAGCAGTTGCCACGTACCAAGAACTAGACTCATCTTCTTTTGATAGAAATAATCTACTGGTACTAAATGACAGACTAAATGCATTAAGAAACTTGCCAGCAACCAATGCTCAGTTAATTGATCCTGAAGATGCATCTTCAGTTGGCTTTAATAAGCTTACTGAAATTAAAGAGTCTTCTGCTAATGCTTATAAACGTTCTTTGCAAACCTATTTAGAGCCCTTCATTGCAAACACGTTAATAAAGGAAATGGAGGCTCACCCAGAGCATCTTAGCTATTTATATGAAACGCTCAGATGCTACTTAATGCTATTTAAACCTGAATATTTTGAAAGTGAAGATATTTCCGTTTGGTTTAGTGCATATTTAGATAGAAATTTGCCTGGTGATTTGAACATGCAGACGCGTAATGAGTTGATGAATCATATTGCTGCGTTGTTAAAAGAGGGCGTAACACAAACCGAAATAGATAATCAGGCGGTTCGCGTAGCTCGTGCAGAACTCACTAAACTACCGATTGCAGAAAGAGCATACCAGCGACTTCAAGCTGATTTTCTTGATAGCAGTATTCCGCCTTTCAGATTAACCGATATTATTAGCTTTGAAAGTGCGCAAAAATTTACTTTTCGTAATAACGGTGATTTAACGCGCAGTATTCCGGGGCTATACACTTTTAACGGTTTTCATGGCATTTTTAATATTGAAAAAGGAAAAATGCTTGGCAACTTAATGGCCAGTAGCTGGGTGTATGGTCAAGAAGCCTCTGGCACGTATGATATTTCTAAAGCAGAGATAGAAAAGAAGCTAGAGCAACGTTACTTTCAAGATTATATCTATTATTGGCAGTCGTTTTTAGATGACTTGAGTCTTAATCAATACAGCTCACCTGCTGAGGGTGTGAATATTACTGATGTATTAGCAGGCTCAGAAGCGCCAATAAAAAATATCATCAATGCAGTTAAAAAGAATGTTCAACTAACTAAGCTACCTGTTTCTGAAAATCAAAAAGTCGCAGGGGATATTGCGGCTAATGCAGCTAAAGTTGCGATGCAAACGAAAGCAAATCGAATCAAACGCTTCTTACCTGACGAAGCGCCTAAGTTTGAGGTACAGCTACCGGGCTATCAAGTCGAAGAGGCGTTTGAAGATATTATCGATATAGACATTCAGCAGCTTGATAATATTCAGAAAAACTTAAGAGAGTTGAATATTTATCTAACTAAACTTGATCGAGGTGATCAGCTTAAATACTCAATTAAAGATCAAATAAGTGGTAAGAGTAAACCGAGTTTTATTCGCCAATTAGAGTATCAAAGTAGTGATTTGCCTTATCCGTTTAATAGTTGGTTGCTTGATATAAGTAGAGATACTAGCAACATCACCAAAAATAGTGCTAACAGACATTTAAATGAAATTTGGAAAAGCAAAGTGTTGCGCGAGTATAACGCGGCAATTGTGGGGCGTTACCCATTTGCTCCGCAGGCAGAAAAAGAAGTCAGCATTAAAGACTTTACTCGCTTCTTTGGCCCCAATGGCACCATAGATAACTTTTTTAATAGCTATGTAGCTCCGAGTGTGGACATGAGCTCTAGCCCGTGGAAATTTGAAAAAGATATTGGTATTAGCAATAACACCTTAAAAATGTTTGAGCACGCTTTCAAAATTCAAACCGCATTTTTTGAACGTGGTAGTGACACACCCCGAATTGAGTTTGGCTTACGTACTTTTAATTTAGATAAAACGGTATCTAGTTTAATGATTGAAATTGATGGCCAGTCAATGATTTACCGTCATGGTCCACTCAAGGTTACAAACTTTGTATGGCCTGGCGCCAGTGGCCAAAGTAAAACTCGCGTTGTGTTTACACCGCCAAACGGTGGGCGTTCAATTAACACGACTTATCAAGGCGAGTGGTCACTTTATCGAATGCTAGATGAGCTCAGTGAAAAGCGCAGCAAAACCCGTCAAGATCTAGAGTTACATTTCTCTTTGATGGGGAACAACGCAAAAGTAGAATTACTGCCTAGCTCAATCAGGCATCCGTTTTGGAACAGCAGTGTAGAGAAGTTTTCATGTCCGACCCGATTGTAGATATTGGTTATCTTGGCAAGGTGCCTTGTTTAGGCGACTTTGTTCAAGATAACGTAACTAAAGAGTTTTCAGAGCATTGGGAGCAATGGTTACAAGCTGCCATTGCTGTGAGCAAAGAGCAACTTGGTGATGTTTGGCAAGAAAGCTACCTAACAGGCCCTGTTTGGCACTTTGCCTTAAGCCCCAATATTGTGGGTGATACTGGCATTATGGGTACGTTATTGCCCAGTATGGATGCAGTAGGAAGGCACTATCCACTAACAGTAACTCGTGCAACTCATATTGCTCCGGTTGATGTGCTTCATTCTGGTGTTTTTTCATTAGAGTACGAAGATGCCGTTCTTAAAGTACTTGATGGCTCTGTGGATTTGTTCTCTTGGCGAAAAGAGCTTGCCAGTACACTAAGCGAAGTTGCTGCAAATAAAAAGCAAGTAAGTTATGCCAGTTCAAAAGATAAAAACAAACAAGCAGTCGCACTAGAGTTTTCAGGTACAGAGTTAAGCGATCATATTTTACAAGATGCCATGCATGCGATTTTACATAAAAAGTATGGTGATTATAGTGTTTGGTGGACACATGGTTCTTGTAATATAAAACCGATGGTGCTGATCACGTCAGCTTTACCGCCAGTTAATCAAGTAGCCGCAATGCTCGATGGACGTTGGAAGCATTGGGAATGGAATTACACACAGGTAAAGAATAGTGATTAGTAATTTAAGTACAAGTTATGCCATAACTCATAGAGGTGCAGTGAGGCAGCTAAATGAAGATGCGCACGTTGAAATTAACAGCCATAACTTATGGGTCGTAGCTGACGGTATGGGCGGTCATGAAGCGGGTGAAGTTGCTAGTCAATTAGTGGTTGATGTGATTAGAACTACTGTTGAAAAGCTCAGGCTAGAAGACCTGACCGTAAGTCATATTGTTAGCGCTATAGAAGATGCAAATAAGCAACTAACTCAGTATAGCGCTGAATATTTAAGCAATAAAACAGCTGGCAGTACAGTAACAGCTTTGTTTGTTAAGAATGAGCGCTATTACATATTATGGGCTGGTGATAGCAGAGCCTACTTATTACGTAATGGTAAACTAACGCAAGTTTCTCGAGATCATAGTCAAGTTAATGACTTAATCGACGAGGGAATGATCTCTGTTGAAGAAGCTAAAAACCACCCATTATCTAACGTTATTACCCGTGCTGTAGGGGTAATGGATGAAGTGAAAGTTGATGTAATTGAGGGTGAGATAAACAAAGGCGACATCTTTTTACTGTGTTCAGATGGCCTTACCGGTGAATTATCAGATGAAGACATATGTTTGTCATTAGAGCCCAGTAGTATTATTGATTCAGGAATGGCTTTAATGCACTCCTCGTTAGTCAGAGGTGCTAAAGATAATGTGACTTGTATTTTAGTGAAATATGATGATGTAGATGCCAATCAATCGATACAATCTTGCAATATACAAGATGAGGCAACGATTCCATTGTTCACTAAGTAGCTGATTAAGCCTGTTTTAGTATATTTAAGAAAAAAAATTGTAAATATATCAGGAACAAAAAAACTGTTATTTCAATTATTTATAAAATAACATTAGCCAGCTTATCGGCACAATGGCGCTGAAGCTTGTAATTTAATTTAAAGAATGTAATATTATTCACGCTCTAAGCTTTAGAGAATATGGATAATATTTAGGACAATGGAATGTTTTTATTTGAAGAGTATATTTCCCCTATTTCAGATACTGAGTTTGCAGGTAGTGATCCGCGCTCAGATGTCTCTCCAACGTCTACTTACTACGCCTTAAAAGATTTAAGAAACCAACTTCGTGCGGCTGAAAGAAATGCGCTAGTCGATGAAGAAGGAATTGCTTCGCTTTCTCGAGATTGGATTCCGTTACTTGAGCAATGTAGTGAGGCAATTAAAACCGAAAGTAAAGATATAGAATACCTAGCATGGCTAATTGAAGGCTTATGCCGCGTTCATGGCTTTAAAGGCATTGCGTTTGGTTTTAGTGTTGCTAAGCACCTTTTGGAACATCATTTTGAGTCACTTTATCCAACACTTGATGACGGTGATGAAATTTCAGACAAAGTGTCTGCATTAGTTGGCTTAAATGGCAGTGCTGGTGAAGGTACGTTAATTATTCCAATTAAAAGTATATACATGACAGACAGTGTCAGTATGGATCCTTTTTCTTTTTGGGAATATCAGCAAGGTTATGACATTTCACGTTTAAGTGATGAAAAACGCGAAAAGAAGATAACCCAAGGTGCCGTTGATTTTGAACAGCTTGAAAAAAGTGCAGCCGAAACTAGTACCGAGTTTTTTGTATCTTTAAAAAATGATATTGAAGATGCGATAGAAAAGTTTGCCGCTTTGAGTGAGGTTATGGACGAGGTAACGGGTGAGCCACAACCTACGTCTAATATTAAACAAGCATTAGAAGTGAGCTTAGCTGCGGTAAACCATGTTGCAGCAGATAAACTTGAAGCAGCACAAATTGCATTAGATAAGGCAAATGCTGAGCCTGAAGAGGAAGCGGTTGAAGATGCGAGTGAAGCAGGCGCAGCGCAACCTAAAAAGCGTGTCAGTGATGAGATTGATTCGAGAGAAAACGCAATAAAAAAACTTCAAGAAATTGCGACATTTTTCAGAAAGACTGAACCTCATTCACCAATGTCTTACACGATAGAACAAGTTATTCGATGGAGCGAATTATCGCTACCTGAGTTATTAAATGAGTTAATTACAGATAGTGATGCTAGGACTGGATACTTTAAGTTGTCTGGCATTAAGATCAGCGAAACTGAAACATAGTAAAAGGAGTTCTCAATGAGTATCCATGATAAGTTAAAACGAGTTCGTAAACCAAGAGTACATATCACTTATGATGTGGAAACTGAGGGCGCGGCAGTAAAAAAAGAATTACCCTTTGTAGTAGGTGTAATGGGTGATTTTTCTGGTGATAACACAGAAGCACTTAAACCACTAAAAGATAGACGTTTTATTCAAATTGATCGTGATAACTTTAATGATGTTTTAAAACGTATGAGCCCTTCTCTGCGTTTAAAAGTAGACAATACATTAACGGATGATGGTTCTCAGTTTGAAGTTAACTTGAACTTTAAGTCGATTGACGATTTCGAGCCTGCTGCGGTTGTAAACCAAGTAGAACCTTTACGCAAATTGATGGAAACGCGCAACAAGCTGCGTGACTTGATGACCAAAATTGACCGTTCAGAAGAGCTTGAGAATGTGCTAGAAGAAGTATTAAGCAATACAGCAAGCTTAGACTCGATGGCTAAAGAACTTAACTTAGAGGAGACTGATAAATGAGCACTGAACAATTAGCAACAGAATCAGAATCGGTATCAGAGGTAAGTTCTTCACTATTAGAGCAAGCAATTGGCGCGACTAAACAAACAGAGTCGAGCCGTGCTGAAGAATTACTAAAAACATTAACAGAAGAAGCGTTAAAAGGCACAGTTCAATGGAATAAAAACATGACTGTGACGTTTAATGAAGCTATTCAGTTAATCGATCAAAAAATCTCAAAACAGCTAAGTGTGGTAATGCACTCGGATGAGTTTCAAAAGCTTGAAGGCTCATGGCGCGGTTTGCATCACTTAGTGATGAACTCTGAAACAAGTTCTACATTAAAAATTCGTGTTTTAAACATGAAGAAAAAAGAGTTACATAAAGACTTAAGTAAAGCCGTTGAGTTTGATCAAAGCCAAACCTTCAAGAAAATTTACGAGTCTGAATTTGGTACTCCAGGTGGTGAACCATATGGCACTATCGTAGGTGACTTTGAATTTACTAATCACCCTGAAGATGTTGAAACATTGAGCTTAATGTCTAATGTGGCTGCAGCTGGATTCTGTCCATTTATTGCTGCCTCTTCACCGTCTTTATTCGGTTTTGATAATTGGGAAGAGCTTACTAAACCACGTGATTTAGAAAAAGTATTTGAATCATTAGAATACACTAAATGGCGCTCATTTAGAGACAGCGATGATTCACGCTTTGTATCACTTACTATGCCGCGTTTCCTTTCGCGTTTACCTTATGGTGCTGCTTCTAAACCTGTTGAAGAGTTCAACTACGAAGAGTTTGAAGTTGAGCCAAAAGACGGTCGTTCAGTGAGCACTGATAACGGTGATTACTGTTGGAGTAATGCAGCATACGCTATGGCAACTAACATGACCGCTGCGTTTTCTCAATACGGTTTCTGCACTGCTATTCGTGGTGCAGAGGGTGGCGGTAAAGTGGAAGGCTTACCGACTCACATATTCACTAGTGATGATGGTGATCCAGATCTTAAGTGTCCAACAGAAATTGGCATTACAGATCGTCGTGAGGCAGAGTTAAGTCAGTTAGGCTTCTTACCTCTATGTCACTATAAAAATACTGATTATGCTGTTTTCTTTGGCGGTCAAAGCTGTCAAAAACCAAAAATTTACTCAACGCCTGATGCCACGGCTAACGCTGCTATTTCAGCTCGTTTACCATACTTAATGGCAACTTCTCGCTTTGCGCATTACTTAAAAGTAATGGCACGTGACAAGATTGGTAGCTTTATGGAAGCTGAAGACGTTGAATCATGGTTAAACCGTTGGATCCTGTCATATGTAAATGCGACAGAGGGCGGTGGTCAAGACATCAGAGCACGTTACCCTCTTGCAGATGCAAAAGTATCTGTAAAAGAGATCCCAGGTCAACCTGGTGCCTACAACGCTGTTGCTTGGTTGAAACCTTGGTTACAAATGGAAGAACTAACGTCTTCTTTACGTCTTGTAGCTAAAATCCCAGAGATCGGTTAATAATACCGCTCTCTCGCATTAAGGATGATGCAATAGAATGAATCACGAAGAGTTTTCATTTATAAATCAAGACTTCACTTTTCAACAAAAGTCACAGTCTCGAATTAGCGATAATGACGCTTTGCTCGATAGGTTTTTAAATGAAAAAAACCTAGATAAAGCGTTATTGTTATGGCTTGAAGGCTCTTCTGATTCTCCCCTTTCTTGGAATAAGGAGTCTTTGAGTCCTTATTTACAACGTGTAATTATTGAACTCGATCAACTTATTTCATCGCAACTCAACCACATAATTCATGCAGATAGCTTTCAACGCTTAGAAGCTAGCTGGCGTAATCTATGGTGGTTATTGTTACAAACAGAGCAACAAGACAAAGAAAAAAAAGTAAAAGTTAAATTGCTCAATTGTGATTGGTCAACGCTCTCAAAAGACGTGAACAAAGCGATTGATTTTGATCAAAGTATGTTTTTTCAGTTACTTTATCAAAACGAGTTTGACAGTGCCGGAGGCGAGCCTTTTGGTATTGTAATTGGTGATTACGAAATTAGTAATGGTTGCTCAGCAGGCACTATTTACAACGATATTGATACCATAAAAGAGGTATCAAGAACGGCAGCTGCTGCATTTTCTCCTTTTATATGTTCGGCATCGGCTAATTTATTTGGTGCTGATAGCTTTTCAGATTTAGGTTATTACTCTGATTTATTTAATCAGTTTGAACAGCCTGAATATATAAAATGGCAAAGTTTTAGAAAAATCGAAGAAGCGCGCTTTATGGGCTTTACATTGCCTCATGTATTAGTCAGGCCGCCTTATGTTAATGATGGCAAACGCCATCAAGATTTTTACTTCAAAGAGCAAATAAAAAATCCAGAAACAGATATGTTGTGGGGCAGTGCAGCGTATCAATTCGTATCAACAATAATTAGAGCTTACTGCGATAGCGGTTGGTTTGGTCACATTCGTGGTATAGAGCCAGGTAAAGTCTCTAAGGGATTAGTAACAGGACTTGCTCGTGATAGCTTTGCAAACGATACCTATCAAAAAGAGGCAAAGCCGCCACTTGATTTATTAGTAACCAGTAAGTTTGAAAAGCAATTTTCTGAGCTCGGTTTTATCCCAGCTTCTTCGGTTACAAATACGGAACATATTGTTTTTTACAGTAATGCATCGGTTCAAAAAACAAAAAATTACGACTCAAGTGCTGCCAATATCAATGCGCGCTTATCGTCTATGTTGCAATACATTTTGTGTGTATCGCGCTTTGCGCACTATTTAAAATTATTAGCCCGAGATCGTGTCGGTTCTTATAGCACAGCACAGGCCTGTGAGAGAGATTTACAGGCCTGGATAAATAACTACACAACTGCGTCAGATTCCGCGTCTGAGCATATCAGAAGCAAATATCCACTGAGTAATGCAAAAATAAAAGTAAGTGAAAATAAAGCAAACCCGGGGCATTACTTTTCGGTTTTGCAGTTACAGCCCCACTTTCAGTTAGACCAAATGGTCTCGAGTATTAAGTTAATAACAGAGCTCAGTCCTCATCATAAAATAAAGGAATAATCATGAAAAAAATACACAGTTTAATTCGCGAGGGAAAACTTGCTGATGCTTTATTATGCTGCGCTACCGAGTTGCAAGATGAGCCTTTAAATTTTGACATTAGAAGTATTTATTCTGAATTACTTTGCATTAATGGCGAGCTTGAAAAAGCAGACAAACAACTCGACTTTATGGTGCAAAAGAACCCAGAGTTTGCTGTAGGTGCAGTTAACCTTAGACATTTAATTCGTGCCCAGCAATCGCGCGTAGATTTTTATCAAGGTAAGGGGATTCCTAAACTTTTTCATGAAGCCAATGAGCTAGATACCTTGTTTTTAAAAATGCATGTTGCTTTGCTTGAAGGTGAAACATCTGAAGCAGCCAGTCTTGCACAACAAATGGAAGCGCTTCGCTTGGAGAGTGTTGAAGACGAGCAATCAGCAATTCGAGATTTAGATGATAGCTTAAGTCCTTATTTAGAAGTGCTAGGCACGAATGGCGAGTTTTACCTGGCTAACTTTAATGAAATTGAAACATTAAAAGTAGAACCTGTAACGTCATTATTAGAGGGTATTTGGTTACGCGTTGAAATTACTATTAAAGACGGCCCATCGGGTACCGCTCACTTGCCACTAGTTTACGCAAACTCAAATACAGATCTAGAAAAGCTAGGCCAAGTATCTGATTGGGAAGAACTTCAAGACGAATTTATTATAGGTAAAGGAATGAAAATGTTGTTTGTCAACGATGAAGCCATCACTGTTCCAAACCTTAAAATAAACGTCCTAGAAACAGCTGAGTAAGCATAGTAAATAATTATGATAGAGCATAAGCAGCAGCTTCAAGCATCCATTTTAGATAGGCTCATTGACGATGAGCCAGACTTTCAGGATGCCCCATCTCGTACTGAGGGGATCAGCATTAGTGAGCTGAGAAAAAATGTGCGCAGAGACATAGAAGCGCTGCTAAATGCGCGAATTCAATGGCACACGTGGCCAGCACAGTACGCAGAGTTAGCAACATCCTGTTTATCGTATGGTTTACCTGACTTTTCGAGTATGTCGGTGAGCTCTCACGAAGGGCGGGCACTGCTATGTGAAACCGTTAGAAATACAATTTTGAAATTTGAGCCTCGGTTCATTGAAGTTGAGGTATTTACTGACGATGAAGTACCCGTAAATAGAGTATTAAACTTGCGAATAAACGCTTTACTATATGCAGATCCAGAGCCTGAGTTTATTAGCTTTGACTCTGAAGTTGAGCCTGTGAACTTAGGGATGAAGATTATTGAGGCTTCTTTATGAACGATGAATTATTAAAATATTACAATCGTGAATTGGCGTTTGTTCGTCATATGGGTAAAGACTTCTCTGAAAAATACCCTAAAGTTGCAGGGCGATTAAAGCTAAGCGATGATCATATTGAAGACCCTCATGTATCTAGATTAATTGAATCGTTCGCATTTTTAACGGCTAATATTAGGCAAAAGTTAGATGATAGCTTTCCTGAGCTTACTGATGCTTTATTAGGGCAAATGTTACCTGACTATCAAGCGCCTATTCCTTCAATGTCGGTGGTTAAATTAGAGGCTGAAAACCTCTCAACCACGGGAGTAGTCATTCCAAGAGCGAGTGAAGTTGAAACCAATGTTGAGTCAATGAAGCAATGTAAGTTTCAAACCTGTTATGAAACTTACTTATGGCCTGTTGAAATTACCAGTGCGCAATTTGATAACAGTCCTTTTGTGGCACCAAAACCACGTTGGCATGAGAAAGCAAAGTCAATTTTCAAACTTGAGCTAACCGGTGAATACCCGGGTGTATCACTGGCTGAAACTGGGCTGGAAAAATTACGATTATTTATAAATGGCCAATGGCATCATACGCTTAAAGTGTATGAATTATTGTTTAAGCACGCTATTGGCATTGCTTTTGATAATGGTGATGAGGGTATAAAGTACCTTTCTAAAACTCAACTTAAAGCGGTTGGCTTTGATGCAAATGAAGCGGTTGTACCGTATTCGCAGCGATCAAGTGCCGGCTATCGCTTACTCGTCGAAAACTTTACCTTTCCTGAAAAGTTTCGTTTTTTTGAACTTGAAAATATTCACTCATCGTTGCCTAAAAATTCTAATAAATGCACAGTGTATATTTATCTTGATGCTGAATCTTCAGAGCTTGAAAAGCAAGTAGACAAAGACATGTTCTTGATGGGGTGTACGCCCATAATTAATATGTTTGAACAAGAATTAGAACCTATTCGCCCTGAGCTGAGCGAATACGAATACCAATTAACGCCGCGTTATATGGACTCTGAGATTTCAGAAGTAATTGGTATTTCAGAAGTAATTGCCTTTGACCATAAGGGAAATAAACAAATAGTTTGTCCGTTTTATGGACAAACGCATCCACGATACCAAGGCCACGATGATTTGTTTTGGCATATCCGCAGAGAAACTGCCTCATGGGCAGGGGGTTATGTTGAGTCAGGCACCGAATCGTTTCTATCATTGGTAGATGCACGATTTGAAAATAGCGCTATGGATTATGCTGAAGGGAACACGGTCCTAACCGTACGTGCTAATTGCAGTAATCGAAACCTCCCTGCGAGCATGCCTTTTGGAGACGATGAGCTAGGCTTATTAATGCCAGAGCGCGGCGATGTAATTAAAAAAATTAGATGTTTAATTCCATTTACTCATGCAGTTAGACCGATATTAGCCGATGCAACACGTTGGCAATTAGTTAATCATTTAACGCTCGACGCGTTTAGTGGAGATGATGCATGTAATAAGCTTAAAGAAGTGCTACGCCTTTATGATTTTAGAGCATCTCCGCAAACAAAAGGCCTTATTGATAATATTTACCGTGTGGTTGTAGAACCCGCAACGGCTCGTGTTGTGCAAAAAGGGCGAGTAAGCTTTGCAACGGGAAGTGAAATTGAAATTACCTTCGCCAATGATGACTTTTCAGGTAGTGGCATGTTTTTCTTTGCCTCTATCCTCGATCATTTCTTTGCGCAATTTGCAGCAATTAATAGCTTTACTCGCGTTAGTTTAAGGCTAAAAGAACAAGAGCAAGTGTATTACCAATGGCCTGCGCGAGTTGGGGAAAGCCCGTTAATATGATCCAACATATTATTTCTCAAGCGTCACAAGTTGACTTTTATAAAGCAGTTTTCATTATTGAAAACCAGCTGAAAAAGCATGGCTTGGAGTATCGCTACGTAGGGTATGACAGTAGTCCAAAGCAAGAGTTAATTAAGTTTACCGCAACTCAAAAATTTGGTTACCCAGGTAACGCTATCACAAAATTAGAACAAGCAAGCTTTGAAGATGGCTTACATAAAGTCAACATGCAGATCTCTTTTATGGGATTAACGGGTTGTTCGGGCGCTTTGCCTCAATTTTATAGCGAACTGGTGATGCAGCGTCTTCGCTATAAAGATACAACCATGCGCGACTTTTACGACATGTTTAATCACCGTTTGGTGTCTTTATATTATCGAGCGTGGAAAAAATATAAACCGTCTTTAAATCATATAAATAAAGATAAAAACAAAGACCCATACACGCAAATATTAGGGCTTTTAAGCGGCGGTTATGATGAACATCAGTTGCACTTTTCAGGCCTTTATAGCCGAAAAATTCGCAATGCTTTTGACTTAAAAAGTGTACTGAGCTCATATCTTGGCTGTGATGTTGTCATTAAACAAATGATAGGTAAGTGGCACGATTTGAAGCCACAAGAGCAAACATGTTTAGCAAGTGAACGCCTTTATGAGGGACAACATGCCCGCTTAGGTGTTGATACGGTAATTGGTAAAAAGATATGGGATATTTCTTCTAATATCGAGATCCATATCAGTACCCGCGATTTTGATAAAGCAAAATCCTTGTTACCTAAAGGCAAGTTATTTGAATTAGCTAAAAAAATTGTCAAAGACTATGCCGGCAATGCTATTTCATTTCGACTTGTTATTGAGTCAGATTTTCAACAACTTGATGCGGTGCAGCTGTCAAAAAGTGAATGCCAACTAGGCGCAAATAGCTTTTTAATGGCGAGTAAAAACACCCCTAAATTTAACCCTACTAAGTTATCGTTTAAAGGATAATTAAAATTAAAAGGAACAGTGTATGTCAACGATGACATTAAACAAATTAGTTGAGAAACTAAGCCCAGATTGTAGAAAGAGCTTAGAAGCAGCGGTCGCAATTTGTAATAGCCGCAGCCATTTTACGGTTGAATTAGAGCATTGGCTGTTAGCTATGATTGAGCAGCAACTAGACGATGTTAGACTCATATTCGGTGCTTTCGATATTGATATTGATCAGGTAAAGCAAGATTTAAATCAATCATTAGAGTCATTTAAAACGGGCAGTGATTCGTCGCCTAGTCTGTCGGTACATGTTACTACTTTACTTAGACAATCATGGTTAAGCACCAGTATAGAATTTACTGATGAGCAAATTCGCAGTGCTTACGTTATTTATACGCTTACAAAAGACGATACCTTGTCTAGTTTAGTAACGCGTTGTAGCAAGCTTTTCAATAATATAGAACCTGGACAACTACTACATGCATGGCCTGAAATTGTTGCCCAATCGCAAGAGCGTAATACTACCACTGCAAGTGCTACAACACCTGCAAATGGTTCATCTAAAACACCAAGCTTAGATCAATTTACCGTCGATTTAACCGCTCAAGCAAAAGCAGGAAAAATAGACCCAATTTTAGGTCGTGATTTCGAAATACGTCAGATGGTAGATATTTTAACTAGACGTCGTCAAAACAATCCAATATTAACGGGTGAAGCGGGTGTAGGTAAAACCGCTGTGGTTGAAGGACTTGCCCTAAGAATCGCTCAAAAAGATGTACCTGCAGTATTACAAAACGTTAAGTTGCACAGCCTAGATTTGGCTTTGCTGCAAGCGGGTGCGGGCATGAAAGGTGAATTTGAAAATCGTTTAAAGTCGCTAATTAATGAAGTGAAAAACGCTGTTGATCCTGTGATTCTTTTCATAGATGAAGCTCACACTATGATTGGTAGTGGCGGACAAGCAGGTCAAAATGATGCTGCTAACTTACTTAAGCCTGCTCTAGCAAGAGGGGAGTTACGCACTATTGCAGCAACAACGTGGGCTGAATATAAAAAGTTTTTTGAAAAAGATGCAGCACTAACACGTCGCTTCCAAGTGGTTAAAGTTGAAGAGCCAACACCAGAAAAAGCGGTTGCTATGCTACGTGGTTTAGTTCCTGTGATGGAAAAACATCATAAAGTGTTTATTTCAGAGCAAGCACTTGAAAGTGCAGTGCATCTATCGCACAGATACATTACTGCCAGACAACTACCCGATAAAGCCGTTGCATTGTTAGATACGGCATGTGCTCGTGTTGCTATGAGTCAAGCATCGACACCTAATGCGATTGAGCAGTTAATTAACAGGCTTAGTGAAATTGAAGCGCAAGTTTTAATGTTAAATCGTGAGCAAAAAACCGGTTTAGATCACAGCGAACAATTATCAGCACTTAAATCTGAACTAGTTGAGATTGAACAGCAACTGGAACCATTAAATGAGCAGTTCAATGTTGAGAAGGATATAGTTGCCGAGTTAAACCAAGCGCTAGAATCGATTAATACCAACGATGCAGACTCTTCTGCTGAAGTACTTGAGCAGTTAAAAGAAAGCAAGCTTAAGCTAGCCTCGTACGAACATAATATGGTGCATTGGCAAGTTGATGAAGAGTTGATTGCACAGGTTATTTCTGATTGGACTGGTATTCCTGTTGGTAAAATGCATGAAGATGAAATTCATGGCATTTTAAATTTAGCTGAGCAAATGAAACAACGTGTAGTTGGCCAAGATCATGCGCTTGAACTTATGGCTAAAGTGGTGCAAACCTCCCGTGCTCAGCTAGCAGACGAAAGTCGCCCTAATGGTATATTTATGCTGGCAGGCCCAAGCGGTGTTGGTAAAACAGAGACAGCGCTTTCACTAGCTCAAGAAGTATATGGCAGTGAAGATAACGTAACAGTTATTAATATGTCTGAGTTTAAAGAAGAGCATAAAGTGTCATTACTTCTTGGCTCTCCTCCGGGTTATGTTGGTTATGGCGAAGGCGGTATTTTAACCGAAGCAGTAAGAAGAAAACCATACAGTGTGGTGCTACTTGATGAAATGGAAAAAGCCCATCCAGGCGTGCAAGATATTTTCTATCAAGTATTCGATAAAGGTACGATTAAGGACGGCGAAGGTCGCGATATCGACTTTAAAAATACCATCATTATTATGACCTCAAATGTGGGTACTGATACCACAATGAGTTTATTTGAAGATGAAGAAAGTAAGCCGAGTATTAAAGGTTTATTAAAAGCATTACAAGATGATTTATTAGGCGCATTTAAACCCGCATTTTTAGGGCGCATTAATGTTATTCCTTATATTCCGTTAAGTGATGAAATTCTGACCCAAATTGCAGCGCTGCAAATTAGCAAAATTATTAAGCGTGTTAAAAAGCATTATGATGCGCAATTAACGTATAACGATGACGTGATTGAGCACATTATTGCTAATTGTCAAAATGCCGGTTCGGGTGCAAGAAATATTCACACCATATTACAGAATAAAGTACTACCACTATTGTCTGAAATTTTGCTTTCGAGCATGGTTGATGGTGAAAAAGTGACATCTATCTCATTGTTAATTAAGGATAATGAGTTTGATATTGAGCTAACTAAAGTTAATTTAAAATAACCTGTTTTTATGGTTGTTTCTTTAGTTTTAGAGCATTATAATTCGTGTGTCTTATATAGAAACATGGAATTTTTGAGACATTGTCTTCATCTAGGGAAAGGAATTCTGAAGACCTTTTCATTGCTGTTTTAGAGATAATGATTTCAAGGAATTTTGGGTAACCAAAGTAAACGAATCCACATAATGGATAATATTGTTTAATAAAAAGGAGCATTATCAAATGCAAGCAAATACATATTTAAAATACGGTTCAATCAAAGGCGAAACTACTGCCGAGTCTTTCAAAGATTTAATTACAGTTTTATCTTTAGATTGGAACGTTAGCCGTGAAATTAGCTCAGCGACTGGTACAGCGATGGATCGTGAATCTAGCTCTACTCGTCTAGGCGACGTGACTATTACTAAGCTTCAAGATAAAGCATCTCCGGATCTTTTCAAAGAAGCAACTATTGGTAAAGGTCTACCTGCTGTTTTCCATATCACTAAACAAGGTGATAAAGTTGAAGAAATCATGAAAATCGAACTTACAGATGCCATGATCTCTAGCTACTCAGTATCTGTTCAAAACGACCGTCCAATTGAAACAATCACTATCAGCTACACTGAAATGATGATGACTGTTACACCTACTGACGATCAAAACAACATCACTGCACCACTAGTATATGGTTACAGCGGTGTTAAAGGTCAACAAATGTAATATTTGTTACCCGATTGTAGCTCTGGGCTTATGCTCAGAGCTTTTTTTGATCTTCAGGATGGGAAAAGCAAGGAATGCAAAAAGCAACACAAGATAAAAACGTAATTCAAATTAGTACCCCTGTTGGTAAAGACGCCCTTTATTTAACGCGCTTCGTTGCACAAGAAGCCATGTCAGATTTATTTGTTATGTCGGTCAATATGTACACCATAGGCCAACAAATTGCACATGAAGATCTGGTTGGCAAGCCGGTATCGATAAAGGTAAAAAATGCCGAAGGTGGGGGAGAGCGTTATTATCACGGTATTGTGAGTCAGCTTGTTTCTAACGGCAGTCGTACTGCGGACGTTGATGAACAAAAAAATTACATTGATTATCAAGCTACCATTGTGCCTTTTGCCGCTTCTATGCGTAATCGCAAGAACAGCCGCATTTTCCAAAAGAAAACAATAAAAGATATATTTGCTGATTTGTTTGGCCAACACAATGTGGCTTTTTCAGACAAAACCAGTAAAACCTACCCCAAATACGAATACTGTGTGCAATATCAAGAGTCAGATTTTGACTTTATCCAACGCTTATTACAAAGCGAAGGTATTTTTTACTTCTTTGAGCATACAAAAAGCAACCATACATTAGTTTTGGCAGATGATATCACTGCCTATGAAACGTGTGGTGAGGCAAAAGTTGTTCATTCAACTGGCCATTTAAGCGAATCTCATGTTTCGCGTTGGCAAGGCGGATTAAGCTTAGCGCCAGGCAGCTTTAAGCGTTTAGGCTACGATTTTAAACAGCCATCGCGTTACCCTGATGCAGAGCAAGCAAATGCCGAGTTACCTACGCAATCGGTATCAGAAATTTTTGAATATACAGCAGAAGCAGAGTGTCATCCTCGCGCGGCTAATTTGGCATCTGTACAATTAGAGTCGCTACAAAGAGATATGAAGCTCTCAAGCGGGCGTAGTGACTGCCGCTCATTTTCTGTTGGTAAACTGTTTAGTTTCAAAAAACATGAAGACCCACGCCTTGAAGGTAAAACCTTTGCTATTACTTCGATGATGACATCGATTGTAGTACCAAACCAATCAGGCGCTTTACAATCATCAAGTGATGAAGTGTATTCTAACCACTTTGAATGTGTGCCAAAAGACATTCCATACAGAGCGCAAGTGAGCAAAAAGAAACCGGTTATCAATGGCGTACAAACAGCCATAGTAACGGGTGATAGCGCCGATGAAATTATGATTGACCAATATGGCCGCGTAAAGGTGCAATTTGATTGGGATCGTGAAGGTAAAAAAGATTCTAAAAGTTCATGTTGGATCCGAGTTGCACAAAACTGGGCCGGCAAAAAGTGGGGCGCATTTTTCTTCCCTCGCGTAGGACAAGAAGTTTTGGTTGATTTTATTAATGGCGACCCAGATCAACCTATTATAAGCGGTGCTGTTTATAACGCAGACTTAATGCCTCCGTACGCATTACCCGGCGAAAAAACGCAAAGTGGTATTAAAACTCGCTCAACTAAAGAAGGTGGAGCAGATAATTTCAATGAGCTGCGCTTTGAGGATAAAAAAGGCAGCGAGCTTGTGTATATGCAAGCCGAAAAAGATAAACAGCTTTACGTTAAAAACGATCAAAACGAAAAAATAGATAACGATCGTAATGTTGAAATTCTTAATAACGATAATCTTAACGTTACAAAAAACCGTATTGCGGAAATGGGTGAAAACGATACCTTAAAAGTAGGTAAAACACTTAATATTGAAGCGGGTGACGAAATAGTGATAAAAACAGGCTCTGCGCAAATTAAAATGAGCAGTAGTGGCAATATCACTATTGAAGGTACAAACATTGATATTAAAGGCAGTAATGTAAAAGTAGATGGCAGTGCCATTACCTTATCTGCTGGTGTAATTAAGTTAAATTAATGATGGAAATAGTCAATAACTTTCAATCAGGATTCAGAAACGGCATTGCAAATAACGGGCACGTTGTTTACTGCCGCTATGGTTTACCGCATTTAGTGTGTTTACCAATAAATAGGCCAGATGATCCATTATTAAGCCCTGCTTTAAGTCATTTAAAAGCTATGAATGGCTATTATGCACAGCAGTTTTTTATTCATTTAAGTGATTCACTTAATAGTGAAAATGTAATTTCAAATTTATATCAATATGCAACTCAAAGCACAGTGGCACTTGCTGATCACAGTAAAGATGAGCTAATTGAAGAAATTTCGCTATTAGTGACGACTAACAAGCTACTAGTTATTCCACTGTATGAATAGTATTTCATAAACAAGCAAAGATACGACAAGGAGTCAAAATGGGTAAACCCGCTGCTACAATTGGTCATATGCATGTATGCCCTAAAGTGACCGCTAAAGTGCCACATGTGGGTGGACCTATAGTAGCCGGCTCTGGCAATGTGTTAATAGGTGGCATGCCCGCGGCGCGCAAAGGCGACATGATAGTGTGTATTGGCCCGCCAGATAGCGTAAAAACAGGCTCGGGGAGCGTTAAAATTAATGGCAAACCCGCCGCCAGAATGGGCGATGATAGTGGCCACGGCGGAAAAATCGTTGTGGGCAACCCAACTGTTTTAATTGGTGGCTAACTTTGCTAGCGACCTATTTAAGTGATCATCAAGCACAATTACTACAAATTAGTAACGCTCAATTGTGCCCGTTTACGTGTGTAGGTCATGTTCGTTATTTAAGAAAAACCCTATTAGAAAGCTGCTGGGTAAACGCAAAAAACAATAATCAAAAAAATAATTTTGAATTGCCCACCACTGAGCAACTAGTCGAAATAATAACTAACACTAAAAACGATGAATTAGTTGCCCAAGCATGTATTGAAGTTATGGCTAACTTGCCACAAAATAAAAATATTATATTTATAAATGAACTGCTTAATCAGCCAGCGCTGAGTGCTTTTTTTAAAATCATTATAAATAAAGTGGTTATTCAACAGCATAGCTTTAACTTAATTCGGCTATTAAATTTAAACACCTTGTTTTTTGCTTACAGTGCTGATGATGAAATTCCGCCGCAAACACTGGTCACTATAAATCAAATTACCAGCCTTGCGCAGCACCACGGGCCACAGATATTAACGGCTATTTTTGATGCATTAAGTGAGCAAGCCCATCTATCTCCCTTAATGTCGTTATTTTTGTTGTCGTTAAATTTTGAGCAAGTAAACAGCTTAAGTAATCATGCCAGTAATACCTTATCGGTTGATCAAACATTGCATATTTTATTACAAAGCGGTTTTGTAAAACTGATTGTTTTAGCTAATTCTTTGCTATCACAGGTAGAGCAACCCGCGTTAATTATTGCGCTAATAAGGCGCATGTTAGGTGATAAACTCGATCAGCTAGTGGAATACGATATTCAACGACTTGCTTGGCAAGGCGATGAAAGCGCGTTAATAAATTTTCAGCAGCAGTTAAAACATAACTGGCCTAAATATGAAACCGCCATGTCGAGTTTACGATTGATTTCAGGACACCCTCTTGATGAAGTGCCTAATGCCATTTATTTATCAGCCATGGATAGCTATAGCCAAGGGGTGTTTAACTTATATCGCTATTATCAACACCTCGCTGCCAATAAAGCTCAGGACGAGGTGGCATCATGAGTGCATTTTCAATAGAGATGGTATGCTTTTCTGCCCCAAATATTTGCAGTGTAGATGCATTATTATTTGACGATAACAGTGCTGTTTTTAATGAACTGCAATGGCAGTCTTGGGATGCCTGTGTTTACGATTGCATAATTAAATCTAAAGAATTAATGGCAGAAGTCACAGACAGCACATTGCCGATGATTTGGTTACTTCCAGCGTTATCATTTAAAGATGAGCTAAAACAGTTATTAACTCAGAGCTTACAACAGTTATACCCCGCTCATAGCAACGAGCTGATTTTTCATGGATCAACAGGTGCACACTCTGCTATAGCTTTGGCCGGTGAAAAAAAATGGCAAAAATTTAATGTAATTGCTTTAGATGCAACTTTTAAAGCAAATAAACAGCAGCAGTTTGTTTATCAAGGTGTAGGTGGCGCGTTGGCCCTAGTTGAAATGGTGCCTTGTGGGTGGTCGCAGGTAAGCCATGAAATTGCAGCATCAATTGATTTTAGCAAACATAATCAGCTAGCAGGTATGCTTACGCGATTAGCTGAAAAAACAGAGAATAAGATTGATCTAATTTTTGCACCAGGAAATGGGGTAGATGATGATAGTTGGCTAAACAATTTACAGCTACTTACTAGCTTAATTGATGAGCACACTTATTACGAACTACCCAATTATAAATTAGGGAAAATAGGCGCACTAGAAGGGTTGGTTAATTTGTACCAATTAACCACAAGCCCTGCAATTGTTGAGCATTTTAGTCATGCATTAATGCTTTCACAGGAGCAAGCTAAGCATCAAGGTGCAGCATCATACTTATGGATAAGTGAGGAAGTACACAGCTAATGCAAAGTAATACCGTTGTTTTACAGGGAATAAGTTACCCAATTTGCCTCGTCGCAGGTAAAGGTTCTGCGCCGTCGGGCTTTGTTGCTGTAGCAGCTAAGACGCCGGAAAGTGCCAAAAATCAAATTGCGCAAGTAGGTAGTGCACTTTCAAGCGACGCAGCTAAACGTTTAGACGTTATTAACTTGCTTAACCTTGCAGGAGTAAGCTGTTCGCGCGGTGCGTCAGCACGTGAAACCGCAAGTGTATTAACCCAAGCTTTGGTTGCAGGTACTATTAGTTGTTATCACCAAAAAGCTAAGTCGGCCATTCAGGTAAGCGATAACACCAATAGCGGCGCAGCAGGTAAAAAGCCAAGTAGTAAGAGCAGTTCAACAGCCTCAGGTAAAAGTGCCTCTCAAGCGCCGGCTAAAAACAGTGGCGGTGCAAGTAATAATACCCCAAGTGAAGAACCTATCACCAAACAAGAGTGCCGCTCTGATCCAGTTTCTATGCTTTCGGGTGAAGAAATCTTGCCGCTTATTGATTTCACCCTAGCAGGCAGCAAACAATTAATTTGGCGACGCCTATACCGCTCATCGCATGCGGATGTGTGCAGTGTGATGGGTAATGGTTGGCGACATGACTTTATGGTGCAGTTAACTGAGCACTATTTACCGCCACCTAAAGTGGGCCCAAAACAAAAGGGCACCTACTGGTTAGAATACCAAGATGAGCATGGCGCTAAACACCGCTTTGAAAAAGTAAAACCGGGGCAATCGAGCTATCAGTTAAGCAGTAATTTGGCGTTGCATTACCAAACTAATGGTAAGCAAGTATTGGTAACCCCAGATGATCAACACCTTACGTTTAAAGCCGGCGAGAACTCATGGTTGCTCGAAAAAGTTATTAACGAAAAAGGCCAAAGTATTGGTTTTTATTACGATGCGAAAGAGCGCTTGCATCGCGTTGAGGTAAATAAAGCGCGTGGCTGTATTTTAAAATATAACCCGCAAGGGTTGCTGGCAAACATTTCGGCTTACCGTACAGGTGATAACAACAAGCCAGTATTACTTACGCCGTTACTTGCGCAATATGATTATGATGAAAACAAAAACCTCGTTCGCGCGACCAATCAGCAAGGTGAAACAGAGCATTATGGCTATAACGCCGCTAACTTATTAACTAAGCGTACTCGTGCCAGTGGTTTTAGCCATCACTTTGAATGGGACAGTTATTCATCAAGTGCTAAATGTATAAAACAGTGGGGCGATAACAACACCTATACATATCAGTTTGAATATAATTTAGACGCTGGTGAAACAACCTGTATAGACTCGCGTGGGCATAAAGAACACTTTGTACATAACGCGCAAGGTAAGTTAGTTAAGCACACCGACCCTAATGGTAATGTTTGGCAATACGGCTATAACGCACAAGGTCAAAAAGTTACTGAAATAAAGCCAGATAGCAGTGAAATAAAATACAGCTATACCCCTTACGGCCAGTTAGAATCAATTACGCAGCCAGATGGCAGTGTCACAAAATTTGCTTACAACCAATTGGGTCAGCGTGTATTAACCACCTTGCCTGATGGCCAAACCATTACCCGTAAATATAGCGTGGCGGGTTTGCTGCAAAGTGAAACCTTTGGCGACGGTCGTACCGTACTTTACAGCTATGACAAATTTGGCCAATTAACCCAACACATAAATAAAGATGGGCAAGTCACTAAATTTGTATGGAACGAGCAAGGCGAGCTTTTAGCCAAGCACCATAACGATGAGCTTATTCGTTATAGCTACGACAGTTTAGGCCGTGTAAATGCCACCATTAATAACGCAGGTTTGTTGACTCAATATAAATACAATGAGCACGGCCAGCTTGCGCAAACCATTGCTTTTGACGAAAAAGCTCCTGAGAACAAACAGCATCAACATTTTAGTTACGATGATGCAGGGCGGTTAATTAGCTCGCAAAACAGTAAGGGTGATACTACCGAGCAACACTTTGAAGGGCTAAGCCAGCCACATTGTGTTATTCAGCCCGACGGCAGTGCACTGCATTTAACTTACGATAAAGAGCGTAACTTAACAGCCATTGAGCGCAGCGACGGCCATATATACCGCATAAGCTATGACGCAAACGAAAACCCAACGCAAGTAACTGGGTTTGACGGTACGCTGCAGCAGTATAAATACGATGCTTGTAATCGGTTAACCTCGGTTACACAAAGCGATAAACGTCATGTAAAAATAGAGCGTGATAAATTAGGCCGCGTGATTTCGCAGCATGTAAGTTTGGCAACCGATACTCACATCGTTAATAACGCCAATTACTACAGCTATAACCTGCAAGGTAAAATTACCCGTGCGCATAATGCACAATCAACTTTAAAGCAGCAGTTTGATAAAGGCGGGCGGTTACTGCGTGCTGAGCAAGTACATAATCAGCAACAAGCGCATACCTTAAAATACAGTTATGACGACTACGGCAGAAGACAAACCCTTACCCTGCCAGATTCAAGTACGCTTAAATATAGCTACAATAAATTTGGCCAGCTAAGTGCTATTCACTTACAGCAAGCCAATAGCACGGCTGTTGAACTTGCAGCGCTTAGCTATGACAGCCAAGGTAATATTCAAACGCAAAAGTTTGGTAATGACGTAACCCTTACCCAACAATTTGATGTATTTAACCGCTTAACACAGCAGCAGTTAACCCATCCTGCGCAAGCACTATTTGATACCTGTACGTACAATTACGACAGCGTAAACCAACTTATTGCGCGTAAAGAGGAAGGTGTTAGTAGTCATAACATTAATTTTGAGTACAACAGCCTAGGCCAGTTAATTCAACAAAATCTAGCCAGTGGTGAGAGCACAAAAACTACCCAATACCAGTGGGACAGTTTTGGTAACCCAGTTAGCCAATCAAAAATTCAAAATAACGAGTTATCCGAACAACAAGCTACTCAGCACAATGATGATAGCGATGCCATCAATAAGGTTGAAAGTAATCAGTCAGAAAGCACACGTAATGTAATTCATAGTGAGTACAGTGATTCAAGTACAGCAACGGTTGCTAGTGAGCTAAGCGAAGACGATGGGGTTATTACAGGCATCACTGATGCAGACCGTTTAACCCACTTTGGCGACAGCGACTTTCATTATGATGAATTCGGTAACCAAATACGCGAAACCGGTAAAGGCATAAAAACCCGCCGTGAATATAACGCATTTAATCAGCTAAGTTGTTTTAATAATAACGGCACGCTTACTCAATACGACTACGACCCACTCGGGCGTCGTATTGCCAAGCACACCGAACACGGTAAAATTGACTACATTTGGGATAACGATCAGTTAATCGGCGAATACCAACACGGTGAATATACTTGGTACATCAACCTGCCAAATCAATTTCACCCAGTAGCGCTAATTAAACAAGGTGAGGTGTACTACTACCACCTAGACCAACTGAATACCCCACGTTTTGTTACCAACAGCAAAGCAGAAGTAGTATGGAAAAACCAAGCGGATGTGTATGGCTATGAAGAATCAGAAGCCGAGCCTGAGTCAAATAAAAAAGACATCTTCACTCAGCCAATACGTTTTCAAGGGCAATATTTAGACGAGGAAAGCGGCCTGCACTACAACCGCTACCGCTATTACAGCCCCAAACAACAACGCTTTATAAACCAAGACCCGATTGGCCTTGTGGGTGGCATAAACCACTACCAATATGCACCAAACCCGGTGAATTGGGTCGATCCGATGGGGTTATTGTGTAAAGAGGGGGTGAAAAAGCTTTCTAAGATGATAGGCGACATCGTTGACCCAGCAACAAAAGCCAAAATATTAAAAATTGCTGAAGACAGTTCTCCAGCAGATGCCAGAACTGGTAATATTAAAGTAACAAGACCTAATGGTGAAAATAGACTTGAGCATGAATATAGTATCGAATCTATGGATGTTGATAACGGTAAAATTACTTTAACACGAGAAGTAGGCGATAAAGTGATTGAAACTACGATGACCATTGAACAGTTTGTTGGTGGGCATGTTATTGATGGCAAAGTGGTAAATGAAGAATGGTCTCGTGAAACAGGAACGTTGACTGAGAATGAGTTAAAACTCAATAAAGCAACTAAAAAGGCAGGCAGTAAACGGACTGTTTCTTCTCTTCCTGTAACGTTGAAAGAGAATGTGAATACTCGTGATGCGGAAATGCTCGAGCGAGATAAGCACAAGGCGAAAGCTTCACCAGAAGAAACACAACGTTATAACGACCAAATACCACTGATTAACAATGAATCAGCCAAAATTGGTGAAAAGGCTGCTGATGCAGCGATTAAAATACAGTACCCTGGTTATACTCGCATTCACCCAACTAGCTTAGATAGTTCTACATCGGTAAAGGGTAACTTTGATATGGTTTATCATAATGCTAATGGTGATGTAATTATTGTTGAAGCCAAGGGGGGCAGTAGCCCATTGGGTAAAATGAAAATAGGTGATGAATATTATCAGCAAGGTACAACGGAATATGCAGAAGCCATTACGGAACAAATGGCAGATAGCGAGAAAGAGTCTGAATTAGATGCTGCTGAAGCAATTTACAATGCTGACACAAAGAATAAAAAGGTTCAATATTTACACGTTAAAACACCCATAACTAAAACAGAGAATGGCTCGCTCGTCGGCAGTGTAGAAATTTCCGAATTTGATATATAAAAAATAACATAATAGGTTAAATATGATTATAAATCGCAATAGCATTCCAGAATTTGAAAAAATACCTCTTAAAAGACGTTTAAAGCGATTAGAGCGAGCTTATGAAGAAATTGCAGAAAATATTGAAATTAAAAGGGACAATTTATTGACGATATCAAAGGATATGATAAAGCTTGCTCGCTGGCTCACTTGGGAAGTTCAAACGCCAGAGATAGAGAAAAAGTCAGCAACAGGGCTACGTTATGCGTCAAAAATGTACGCAGCGTTCTTAAAGCTTGCACAGTACCCAGAGCAAGACCTTACGTTTAAAATATATGATTTACCTGAAGTAAAGTGGAATGGAAAGGGGATGTTAGAATCTGGACGCGCAGCTCCATCGCAATGGCTTGATGCCTATTTTTTAGCGGTTATTACTCGCGATACTGAAAGTATGGATAGCTTGGCAAATTTCCCTATAGAAACAATGAAACAAAGTGCGACACAGGCAGGCCCCGTTTCTTATAAGCTCGTTGAAGTATTTCAAGCTTATCACCATCATCAAGCCGATTACCCAAAATTGCTTGACGAGTGTATGGGAATGGCTGTTAAGCAAAATGATGACTGGGCGATATATATTGCTTTCGGATACTTAGAAACTCTAGCTGCTTTATCACCAGCAACTTTTGATGTTGGTTGTGATTTTAATGAAGCACTTGCCAAAAACGTACAAGCGCAAGAGCGCTATCACATTTATGAGGCAGGTCCAGATCATGCCCCTGTAGATTCATTCTTACCCCTGCAATTACTCGGCATGGCGTGCATGTGGCACGATATGGGTAATGAGGTAACGGTTGAAAGTGATTCACTTCCTCGTTTTTTAATTAATGGAACTTATTTTAAATAATTAGAAATATAGGTAAGGAGGCTCAAACCACTATGTTTGGTTTAATAAAAAAATATGACGTACACATGTGCTCTGAAGTTAAAGGGGTAATTACTTTAAACGGTAATCCCGTTGAAGGTGCTTTAATAAATCGCACTCTAGAATTTGCACACAAAGTTGAAAAAGAAGATCAGGTAATAACAGCTCCTGATGGTTCATTTTATTTACCTGAAGTCGTTATTGAATCAAAAATACCCGGAGATATGTTCTCGCATGAGGTTACTTATCAAACTATTACGGCTGTATATGCTGATAAAAAATACAAACTTTGGGGTTCAAAGCTAAGCGGAATAAGTGAGCCTAGTGAATACAAACAAAAGCTGAGCAGTTTAAATGCTGATTTAGATTCTACAGAAGTAAACTTTGTTTTTCCTAATCATGAAAATCCAAATTTGGAGTTTGATGGTTCAAGTATTTGTAGATGGGAACATGATTTTGAAATTTATGAGATAGAAGATAGCGAAGATTACTTTAAAGATTTTTAAATAGAAAAGGACTTTACATGAACATTTTATCGCCAAGTGTAGCGGCACAATTAGCTGAATTTGCATATGACAGTATTACAGCAGCATCAAAGAGCTCATCAAATATAGAGCCGAGTAGAATAATAAGTAAGCACTTTGTGTTTGATTCAAAAAAATCTGCTTTTACTGGAATTTCAGGTACTGTGGCTGAACACGTGTTAAATCATGCAACGGGTTTTGGCTTTTTTGGAATTGGTTCTAAAGAGGGCGCTCATAAAGGTGAAGTTGTACTAACTTTTCGTGGTACAGCAGGCATTGCTGATACTTTGACGGATTTGCATTGTGGTTTAACTGTTGGGCCAAATTATAAAGCAGTTCATGCTGGGTTTAACCGTACTTTTGAGTCTATCAAACCTCAGTTAAAAGCTATATTGAGTAAGGTAGGTGGTCGCCCCGTTCATTGTGTTGGCCATAGCCTTGGTGGGGCATTAGCAACGCTAGCAGCAAATTGGATTAAAGCGCAATATAAAGTGCCTGTAAAATTATACACTTTTGGTTCTCCAAGAGTTGGTCATAACCCTTTTGCTATTCAAAGTGAAACCAGCCTAAATGGAATTTATAGGGCAGTACACCGAAGTGATCCTGTACCTATGGTTCCTGTTTGGCCATTTGTTCATGCAGGGAATGAGTACAGAATAAGCACATGCGTATCACTTACAGGTGCTGCACATAAAATGGCGGGAAATGCGCCTGGGTATATCAATACCGCATCTCGTTATCCTGATTATAAGAGCATGGAAAAGGGCTCTTTATCTAACTTAACGATGACACGTCTAAAATACAACAATCGCCACCATGCTTCTTTTAATGCTCATTGGGCTGAAAAAATAACGAGCGCTTTACTAACGTTATTAAGAGAGAGTGGCAAAATCACGAGTATTCTTGCTCAAGGTGTGGTTGCTGGAACGCTAACTATTTATGATGCTTTAGCTCGTAGTCTGGTTGAAATATCTAAAATGTCATCTAAATATGCTGAAGATTGTCAGGGGTTATTAGGGCATATTCTTAACTTTGTTGGGAAGCCTGGCGTGATAGCTGTTGATTATACATACGCGCAAGCTAAGCGAATTTTGTATTGGATGTTAGAAAAACTAAATCAGGTAGTGATAGCAGCTGTAAAAGTATCTCCTTACATGGGTATTGGATACTAACATTGCTTTAAAGGCTCAGATAACTTCTGAGCCACTTAAATAATAAATAAGATTAGCTATAAAGAATTGAAAGGAACCTATTTCAATTGGTTGAAATTTAAAAACCTCTAATTATTGTTTCTACTCACATCTAAAGTAGCTGTAATCACATAAATAAAAAACAAGGATAGGTAATGAATAAAATAAACACGGATGTAAATTACAGAACAATGGCCGGTAATGCGCGTTTAGTTATTATTGCCGAGTCGAGCCATAACCCAGTATCTTACAAATATGAGGCTATAAAGGCCTTAAAACAGCTTAAGGCGGCTGGCTTCACTCATTTTGCAATGGAAATGCTACCTACAAGAATAAAGGACAAAATAGACTTTTATCAGCGGACTGGTAAGGGGTTTGACGTAATCAAGCAGCATTTCAAATCAAAATGGAATTGGACTAATGCTTCAAGCACAGGATATGGGGAGTTAGTAAAAGCGGCTAATTCTCTAGGGATGAAAATTGTTCCTTTAGATATGCCTATTGAAATGATGGATGAGATTGACGGGCGTTGTAATTGGGAGCAAGCAGACACCGGTTCATGTACTGACTCTCATATCGAACGAAACCATATGTGGGCAGATATTTTAAATAAAAATTTAAAGTTAGAAGAAGGCTCCCGAATTGTTGCATTTATGCATAGGTACCATGCGTTTCATGCTGGCAATAAGCATATTGGAATTGACTCTATTATGTTAAATTCAAAAGTTAGTCGTATCAGTATCATAGAGTACATCGGTGGATCTACCTGTATTGACAATGGTGTTTGTAAGGGGGAGGGCGATGTCGATAAACCATTAAGGGAAACTTATTTTTATAGGAAAGGAACGTATATACCTTCGTCTTTACCTTCTTACACAGTTCATATTCCTGAAAAAGCCATTTTAAGGAAATGATAATATGGCTAAAATTTTATTAATATTGATTCTTATAGCGCCTTCCATTAATGCCGCAGGGCCTCGATGGGATAATTCAATAGATATAAACGCTCCTGATTTAACTGTATCAGCTGCCGCAGAGCAGTGCCATAAAAGCTTAATTAACGCGCCTGAGTATCTCGAAGAGTGGTGTGAAAAAGCTTATGAAATGGGATACTGGAAGGCACTGGTTACACTAAGCCTTCATAATGGAGATGGAACTCGATTATTAAAGGAGGCCAAAAAGCGGGTTGCGGCAAAAGAGCCAAAAGCTTATTCAACTTTAGCTTGGTTATATGGCAGTGGTATGTTTGTGGAGCAAGATATTAATTATGCTATTTCCCTTTACAAAGAATTTTTAGCATTAGATGCAAAATTGCCAAATTCGTTAGTTGCGGCTGCGCACTTTAAGTTAGCAAACTTATATGAATCGCAGCAGAATTGGCTTGCAGTAAATGAGCATGCACAATATGTTATTGACCACAGCCCTTTAGCTTATGATAAAGAACGAGCTGCTGATTTGTTAGAGTTAGCTAAAAAAGAAATTTTGATTAAGAATAAATCATTGAATGAATAGACTAGACACCCATTCTGATTTTGCAGTTTAGTAAACAAAGTACTACCACTTTATATAGCGTTTCGTTCGGCGTGCATTTTGTATAGTGATGAGCATTCTACAGGTCAACCCTCAATTTTCGCAGAGGCTGAGTTGAAGATAAGTTGCTTAAGCTCGAAAGGTGTTTTGTATTGATGTAAGTGTTTACGCAGTTTTGAGTAACCACACTCAACACGCAGAGATAACTATAAGATTAAAGTTGTAATGAAATATGTAAGTCGATGCGCTTATCTAAGCGAGCTAATATAGAGGGAATGATTTGTTTTTTAGTGATAAGCAAAAAAATAAAGTGGAATTTTATGCACTTGTATATGTAATCTCGTTTTTATTGCCATTTCCTGCTTCGCTATATTCTGTTGCATTATCTCAATTAGGTGGTGTAGCACTTTGGCTGATTGGCTCAATAACATATATGATTGTTTACCTGCGAGTCGTGTCAGAATTACCAAAAGAGGATAGGTATTTTGTTACATGGGGTCAAGCAAGCTATTTTCCTCAACTGCTTTTTAAAGTAGCCCCTGTATTAATATTTATACTTTTATGCTTGTGTTGGGAAGTTTTTAGTGTTTAAAAACGAAGAGGTGTTTTTATTATTTCCCCCATGGAAGCTTTTACGTAGGTTCTTATTAGTAACGGTTATCTTACTTATAGGAACTGTTTATTCAGGCATGACATTGTTAACACAGTACTTTGATACAAGTCCTGAGTGGCTGTTGGGCATTTTGTTTTCCGTTTGAATTATGTTTTGCCTTTTAAACTTTAAAGTTAGTCAAGGCTCTTTTCTATGTGCAAAGTTATTGAAATACTATGCTCTATTTTTAGCTTTGATTTGCTTACCATCATTTATAATTTTAGAGGGAAATGGTTATCATATAGCTACAGTTACTAATATAGCCTTTATGCTGCTGTCTTTTTATTTGATTAAAGAAAATAAATACCAAGGCTTAATTAAATATCAATATAACTTTTTTAAGGATATAAAAGACGCTCGGGCCGCTGTTGAAAAAGAGATAGCTAAAGGAAATAAGAGAAAGAAAAAGTAAGTCTGCATAGCTTTGCTTATTGAATTAAAATACAAAGGAACATAGATAAAAGTAGGGCGATGAGTATGTTAGCCGCGCAATGAAATTATGGCGTGGAGTTAAGGAATGTTATTCAAAAAGTGAAGTGTGTAACTTCACTGCAAAAGCGCTTTTATTTGCAATAAGCTATGAATATGCAGTTGCTCCTTACAGCTCTGAGAATAATGACGCTATTGAGTTTTATAAATGGTGTTTTGAAAATTTAAATAAAGAACAAGGATAGGTAATGAATAAAATAAACATGGATGTAAATTACAGAACAATGGCCGGTAATGCGCGTTTAGTTATGCTAGGCGAATCAAGCCACAATCCCGCAATCTACAAATATGAAGCTATAAAAGCACTTAGGCAACTTAAAACAGCTGGTTTTACCCATTTTGCAATTGAAATGTTACCTCGTTCTATGCAAGAAAAAATAGAGTTTTATCAACGAACAGGTAAAGGGTTTAATGTAATTCAGCAATATTTTAATGATAATTGGGCTTGGGGTTATTTAGTTCCTAAAGCATATGGCGAACTGGTTAAAGCCGCTCGGGAAGTAGGCTTAAAAATAATTGCACTTGATTTGACTTTGGATGAGATGGAGTCTATTGATAAATCGTGTGATTATGATAATTCATTAGCAGGTAATTGTTTTAATAGTCACACCATTAGAAATATGGTTTGGGCTCAAAATATAAGTAATATTTTAAATCAAACTAATCAAAATCGCGTTGTTGCTTTTATGCATCGTTGGCATGCTGTTAGATCAACTAAATATCAAGAAGGTCTTGATACACTTGTGAAAATGGAAGGCACGCTAAAACTTAGATTTATTGACTTTATTGGTGGTACTGCTTGTTACTCACAAAGAAGTTGTGAGGGTTATTCTGATGAAAAGGGTAATCTTAAAAAGCAATATTTTTCACGAGAAGGTTTTCCATTTCAAACTGCAGTAAAATCTTATCAAGTACACCTGCCTGAAAATACCTCGATAGTAAAAGGTATATAGTAGTGAAAAAGTTAATTTATACTTTTTTTGTACTTATATTATGTTTCGACTCATTTGCTGGAACTTTATTTCCAAAGCATGATATTAATGATCCTAAGTTATCCAAAAACACAGTGATACTTCAATGCCAAAAAAGCCTGATGTATGCGCCTAGACAGCTTGAAAAATGGTGCG
The DNA here is from genome assembly GCF_005887465.1 of Pseudoalteromonas sp. S1610. Lineage (GTDB taxonomy): Bacteria > Pseudomonadota > Gammaproteobacteria > Enterobacterales > Alteromonadaceae > Pseudoalteromonas > Pseudoalteromonas undina. The sequence goes on from NZ_PNDI01000010.1 coordinate 194,504, forward strand.
AAAAAGCATACGAAATGGGATATTGGCAGGCGCTAGAAGTTATAGGTTTACATACAAGTGATGGAAGCCGTTATATCACGGAGGCTCAATTACATGCTGAAAATGGTGATCCTGATGGAATCTTAGCATTGGCTTTTGCATATGAGTCTGGGCGTTTTGTTACTAAAAACCTACATAAATCGATTGCTTTATATAGTCAATACTTAAATGAAAACCAAGGTATTGAAGAAGAGAAAATGAGAGTAATCAGAACCCATGAAGCTTTATATTTGATATATACAAAGTTAGGTGATTTTGAAAACGCAGCTAAACAGAAACGCTTTTTAGATGAAAGTAATTATAAAGAAAATAAAGAAGCTATATTAAAAAAACAAATACGAGAAGCAGGAATATTTATTGACTCAGAACAATAAAATGCAATTTTAGTAAAATTGATACTTTGATATTCGCATGACAGATTTCATTGAAATAAAAAGGAGCTATAAACGCCAAATTAAGGCGTTATAGAATTATTATGGAACAACAACACCAACAAACACTAACCAACCTTGTATACGATATTTACGAGGATCCAACCAAAATTGAAGAGCATCAAGAGTTTATTCAACCACTATTGAGCGATTTAGTCGCAACTGCGCCTGCGGGTTTTGAAGGCATGGCGACGATGATCAATACTCATATTTCAAACGGGTTTAAGTTTAAAAACCCTAAAATACAGAAGTTTGAGCTTGAGTCGGGCTTATTAAAGCTTAAAACCTACCTACAAAAAATAAACCTTTAATTAGTTTCGTAATTGCCAATACTCTCGGCGCAGTGTGTTGGCTGTAATCAAGGATGATAAATGACTCTTATAAACACCTGCATTTTAATGCTGTTTTTACAGCCATTATTTGTTTATTTAGCACTTTTTAAACAGTCAAAATATAGCGTTGAGCCAAAAAGCTCTTTAGATAATGAAGATTCAATGTTTTTATTTATTGCCCCTGGCTTATCGGTTTTTTACCTTGATCAGTTTTGGGTCGCGCTGCTTTATTTAGGTAGTGTGTGCTTATTGGGTGTATTGCTAGCTAAAATTGTAGAAAGTAAAGCAAACAAGCGATTGACCAGAGACGATTCAATAGGGTTTATGGTCGCCAGTTTTATCTTTTTTGGAATGATTAAGTTTATTATTGTTGCGGCTGAATATTTTTTTACCGATGACGCTTCAAGCGCGATAACAGAAGATTTAAGCCCAGCAGAAGAGCCCTCATTGACGATTAGCCAAATGTTTAGTGTGGATTATTTGTATAGCCAATTTAAACCTACGGTTTATTTTTTAGCATTAATGGTAGTGACCTTAGTGCTCAAAATTATTGAGTACAAGTTTTCTTTAAAGGAGGCGCTTTCAGGTATACTTATTATGCTAAGTGCTATATTGGTTGGTATTTCACCACTATTTGGTGAAGCTTATATATTAGGCTTAATTGCTAACTTTTTTATCTTTTTTATAGTGTGTTCTACATGTATTGAAATAGACAAAATAGGGGATGCATCGGGTGGCGCTATTGCTATTTTGTATGGCTATATATTAATGATGGGACTTGGGTTTAGCATTATATGTAAGCTGGTTTATGAAGTGTTTTTTTAGGGAATGATGTATTGCTTGTTTTTTACTCTAAATGCTTGCAGTACGCTTTGTACCCAATTAGAATAAATTTTAGTTGAAATGGCAATTTCATTAACGCTGATAGTTAAGAGTTTAAAACGTCATTAAATAGCAATACGACACGTGTATTTTGAGGCTAACAGTAGGGAGTTGTATATTTTGTTATCACGTTTTAAAGCTTACTTTTTGGTAGTTGTATCTATTATCATTATTTTTACTACAACACAGGCTTGTGCAGATATGTTTGGTTTTTTTAATAAACAGGATTTTATTTTATCGGCTCCGATGAAGGGGCAGTTGTTAGATAAAGGGCGGCCTGTTGCAAATACTAAGGTTGTACGTGCGCTCACTTATGGTGATGAATATAAAGATGAAGCAATAACCGATGATAATGGTTTTTTTACCTTTACAGAAAAATCTATAAAAACGAGTAAGCCTACTAACATGTTTGATAATGAATCACTGGTTCAGCATGTTTATTTAGAAAATGGCACGCCTGAGGGCGTTGTGCTTTGGTACACAACCGTGTCTATGCACGAGGGGAGTGATACCCTAAAAAACTTACTTGCTAACTTAGAGTGTGATATTGCCGAAGAGCCACAAACATACGACATACCTATAGAAGAAGCGCCAGAGCATTTTTTTACCATATATGGTGCATGTAAAATGTAACTTTTAACATAATCATTTAAAGGGAATTTTATGAATACTTTAACTCCTACACAAGCTGTACAGGTTGCTTTGCTTGCTTATAAAGCAAAGAGTATTAAAAGTACCACGTTGCTTAATAATTCTTTGCATCCTTCTCTACGGGGTAGTTTTAACTTTGGGGTTAGCCCTGAAGCAGTGCAAGGAATATCTGGTGGGTTTTTCTCTCATTTATTTGGTTTAAGTACTGGGTTCGGTTTGCTAGGGCATGGCCAAGGGCTGTATCAAGGTGATTCAGTGATCACTATTCGCGGCACGGCTTCACTTAGAGATGGTCTAACAGATGCACATTTTGGGTTAAGCGGTGGCTCTAACGGCAGTATGGTACATGCTGGGTTTAATAAAACCTTTTATAGTATGAAACCTGCACTACAAGAGTTTGTAGCGGCTAACATTCGAGACAAAATAACCGGCTGTGTGCATATTGTTGGCCACAGTTTAGGCGGGGCATTGGCTACGCTTTCAGCCGATTGGATAAAAGCAGAGTATTCGTTGCCGGTTAAATTATATACGTTCGGCTCACCAAGAGTGGGGCTTGATAACTTTTCACGCGCTGCCACCTCACGTATTGATAAAATATACCGCTGTACACACGGTGCTGATCCGGTTACAAAAGTGCCTTTGTGGCCATTTTCACATACGCCCTACAATGGCCAAGAAATTCGTCTTGATAATGGTCAGGGCCTTAAAGGCGCAGCCCACAAGTTAAGCGGTACGCCAGGCTATGTTAATACCGCAAACAGTAATGACTGGGGCAATTTAACTGTAAAAGCAAACCACTTTTTAAGCACGCCGGTACGTTTGAAGTTTGAAGACAGAAATCAAGCTTCATTTAGTTCGCATTGGGCAGATAAACTTGGCGCTGCGTTAGTTACCTTATTAAAAGATTCGGGCTACTACAGTGCTGTTGCGGCGCAAGCAGCCATAGGTACAGGTTTAACTTTTTACGATATGCTCGCGCGAACGCTGGATAAAATAGCCAAAGCGTCAGCTTCATTTGCAACACAAACCTTAGGTTTACTCGGGCACATGTTAGTGTTTGCTGGCAAAGTTATTAGTAAAGCCGTAGAGCTGACTTACAGTTTTATTAAATCGGTATTTGATTCAACTCTAGGGGCATTATATCGCGCTGCCCGAGAAGGCTTAAATGGTCTAGATTAAGGTTTTATAAGCCTTAATCTCGCTCTAACAAAATGGCACCACTTTGGGTTTCACCTAAGTGGTCGTCTTTGTTATAAATAGGGCACTTACTCATTGATAAACACCCACAGCCAATACAGCCATCAACCCGTTCACGTAAACGTTGCATATAAGCAATACGCTCATCAAGTTTCTTTTGCCATTGTTTTGAGAGTGCAGACCAGTCTTTTTGTGTTGGTGTACGCTGCTCTGGTAACGTTGCCAGAGTTTGTTTAATTTCTTCGAGCGTGATCCCCATCGCTTGTGCTGCTTTTATAACTGCTACTCGCCTTAGTACATCTGGTTTAAAGCGTCGTTGATTGCCACTGTTTCGCCAACTGCGTATTAGCCCTTTATTTTCGTAAAAGTGCAGTGTAGATACCTTAACGCCACTGCGTTTAGCGACAAACCCAACCGTTAAGTTGGCTTCAGTAAGCTTTTTTTGTACCGCCATCACTTTAATTCCTTTTAAAAATTAAATTATTTCTTATTGACCTGAACTTAACTTGAGGTTTTAAGCTTTGCTCCATCATAAGAAAAGGAGCTAACCCAATGCAAGAAAAATCAGCACACCATATCGCAATCATATATTCAAGTGGTCGTAAAAATGGCAACACTACCGCGCAAGTTAATGCCTATAGTAAGCAACAAAGCGGCATTGTTTTTTGCTTAGATGATTATGTTATTTCACCTTATCGCTACGATAAGCAGTATCACAATGATGATTTTTATAATTTGTTTGAAGTGTTACTTCGCTACGAACATTGGGTGTTCGCATCGCCTGTGTACTGGTATAACACCACGCCACAAATGAAAGCATTTATGGACAGGATCACAGATTACATGGATGATGAGGCGTTAAAACCGAAGCTTAGAACTTTACGTCAAAAGCAGTTTTCACTGCTGTCTAATGCCGCATCTCCCTCTGCGCCAGACGCATTTATCGATATGTTTAAACATACCTTTAATTATTTAGGAATGACTTTTAAAGCGCATTCACATGTTCAGGCTAGTTAATCACGTTAAATAGCGTTAGGCTAAACAAAAAGTAAAAAGGATGATGTATGAAAACGTTACTTATTGGCTCAAGCTTACTTTTGGCTAGCTTTAGTACTCTTGCTGCAGAGCCTGCGCCTGTTATTAAAGACTATGGTTATTTTTATAATGTGCCCGAGCATGTGTCTGATTTAAGCCAAGCGCAGTTTAAGATAGCTTTTGACGTAGGTGAAGGCGCTGAAAAGGGCGCGCAAAATAATCACATTAATTCGTTAGCGCGCTTTATCAATATGCATGTGGCTCATGGCGTTAAGCCGGAAAACATTCAGCTGGCGCTGGTGGTACATGGTGGAGCCAGTGTTGATGTACTTCAAAACAGCGTGTATAAAGCACGATTTGATGTTGATAACAAAACCGAATCTTTAATTAAACAGCTGCTTGCTAATCGCACGCAGGTATATGTATGCGGGCAGTCGGCAATGCATATGAAGGTAGCATCAGAGCAGCTTATACCTGGGGTGAAAATGGCGCTTTCTGCGATGACTGCGCATGCGCAGTTACAGCAACAAGGCTATACATTGAATCCGTTTTAATGAATATTTTGTGTTTTGGTGATTCCAATACCTTTGGTATTTCTCCTGTTGATGGCAAACGGCTGAGCGAAATTGAACGCTGGCCTACTTTATTAAAGCAGCAGTTGGGCACCGGCTTTGAAGTGATTGAAGCCGGGGAGCCTAATCGTACTTTAGTCAATAACCCCCCGTTTATGGGAGATAAATCGGGCATTAAATATTTAAAACCGTATCTGGAAGCGCACACTGTTGATGTTGTTATTATTCAACTCGGTACTAATGATTTAAAAGCACGTTTTGCACTGTCTGCTATCGATATTGGCAAAGCGCTTGAGGAGTTAATTTTAGCCATTAAAGCCTTTTATCACTGTAAAACAATACCAAAGATAATCATTATAAGCCCGCCCAAGGTTCATGAAGTAGGAAGTTATAAAAGCATTTACGCAGGTGCAGGTAAAAAAGTTGAACAATTATCCATTGAGTTCAAAGCCGCCGTTGATCGTCACACGTGTGAATTTTTAGATTGTTATCCGCTGATAAAGCCATGTAATAAAGAGGGCATACACTTACCTGTTAGTGAGCATAGAGAGCTTGCTAATAGGTTGACACCTATAATAAAAAAAGCCGCAGTATATTAATCACCGCGACTTTAATTTATTACTTAGGGAGTGTATTAAAATGCGTAACTAACACTTAAGCGTGTTGTACGTGGCATAATGTAACGGCCATTGGGGGCGTCGGCATTGCGCGGGTCGCCTTCAGTGATACCTTGCTCGTCGGTTAGGTTATCTATGGCTAATTGCAGTTTAATGCCTTCCATTGGTTCAATAATTAAACCTAAGTCTACTTTTTCGTAGCCATCAAGTGTCACGGTGTTTTCGTTATTACCAAAGCGGTCATCCACTGCTGACAAGGTACCATATAAAGTGGCATACATGCCGTCTACTTCAAAGTCATAGCTTGGTGTTACACGTACTTGCCATTTAGGTTGGCGCTGTGCGTCGTTACCTTTATTTTCAGGGCTTTCAGTGATTTCGGTTTGTTGTAATGTGGTATTTAAATTAACAGAAAAACCAGATTCATGATTAAAGTTGTAATCAAGTTCAACACCATACGCTTCGTTGGTTAAAATTTCAGCCGGTACACCCGGGCGACTTACAAAGGTATCGCCTTTTACTTCGTTGACAAAAAAGGTGGCGTAGAAGTCGGTAGAGTCTGAAATAAGCTTGTAACCTAGTTCGCCCTGCGTTACTTCTTTAATTAGTTTTTCACCCCCTTGGTATGCGCCAAAGTTATCTCTAAAGTCATCAAAATATGGCATTTTATAACCACGGTTAACACGTGCAAACACGCCCATGTCGTCATTAATTGAATAGTTTAGACCAGTTGTCCATGAGGTTTTACTTTCATCGTAATCAACAGTTTTAGTGATAATACCGTCAAGGTCTTCATCAACACTGTATTGCACGTCATGATTTTCTTTACGTACACCTAAATCAAGCGTAAATGCATCTGCAAATTTGTATTGGCCTGTAAAGTAAAAAGCATTGGTGCGTGCATCGCCTGTTGAGCTAATATCGTAATTAAAACCACACCCGTCAGTGCTTTGGTTACATTCAATGCCATTTAATGACTCACCACCGACCTCCAGCACGTGATACGCCGTATTACCTAAGCTCCACCAATCGCTCGCAGATGTGCTTGCGGTGTAATAACCCAAAGTGGCCGATAAATCGCCAAATTGCTTTGAAAAGGCTAAGTCGTTAGTAAACGAGCTTATTTCTTTTAATACTACCCAGCGACCCAGTTGCTGAATCGCGGTGTCGCTAGCATATTCGGTGTTAGTCACTGCACCGAATGCCGTTTGACCATTGTCAGCCACTTCACCAATTGTCGTTGCTGAACCATTAGGTACTAGGCCAAATGTATTGGCATCGCCTTTAGTAATATTAAAACGATCTATAAATTGCCAGCCATTATCAAATTCTAGATTAATGCTACCGCCGGATACATGGCCATCCCATCCTCGGCCATCACCTAAATCAATATCGTGTGCTTGCGCATCTGGGTCGGTAAAAATCGTCGCTTGACGGTTGAGAGTGCCTAATTGAGTATACTGGGCGTCAATACCGTCAACGTTTAATGGGGTAGGTAAGTACCAAGCACCGTGATCGTCTGTTTGACGGGTATAAAAGTTAAGCTCGCCATTGTCTAACTCTTTAGTGATGTTAATTGTAAATTGGCTTCCTTTTTCTGAGGTAAACCCTGCATCACGGATCCCCGGTGAGCTTTTAACATAGCCGCCCACCATAAAATATAGGTCGTCGGTGATTTCACCACTTAGCACAGCATCAACCCGCTGTAAGTCGTAATCTGAGGTGGTGTATTTAAATAAGCCTTGAGTATCTTCACTGCCACGCTTTAACCTAAAGTTAGTTGTTAAACCAGGCTGACCATTGGATAGCACAGGGTTAGGGCCACCACGCAGTGCTTCCATTGTTTCAATCGTTTCATCGATTCTAAATAACGATGAGTTTTCTAAAAATGAAAGAGTAGGCGCAGGGTAAACTGGCGAGCCTTCAATACTGAGTGTTAAAAATGGCGCATCACCACCTCCTGGAAAACCACGTACAAATACGTTGGCACCAGACTCACCACCAGAGCTTTCTACCCACACACCGGGAACAGCTTTAAATAAGTCAGCAGTACTTTTTGGTGATAATTTTATAATTTGTGATGAATCAATATTTGTTACTGCGTAGCTGGCATTAATTTTTCTGATCCCAACACCTGCGGGGGTACCAGAAACGACAATTCGCTCAACTTTTTTTTCTTTTGCTTGTTCTGCTGCAACAGCAGCGTGTGTGCTTAGGGCTAAAGTAATTGCACAGCCTAGCATGCTTTTTGCTTTATTGAATTTCATGTGTGAGATCCCGTTTTTAGTGTGTTAAACAGTGTGTATTACAGCGAGATTGATTAGATTTTAATGTAAACAAGCTGTATAAATTGAAACTCTAGAGATAAATGCAAACGTTTGCAATATTTATTTGTAAATTATTTATTAATATGGGCTGTTGTTTTATTGAGCGTAATTACACAAGAGCGTAACTTTTAAGTTAATGGGCAAGCCAGTAAAAAATAATAATGCTATATTGTCAGTAAGTTAGATATAGCATCAGCCGAAGTGGAGCGTTTAGGGTTTTATGAATAATAAAAAAATTAAATTAGCTGATTTAGCAAAGCTTGCAGGGGTGTCTACCTCAACGGTTTCGCGCGCGCTGAATAATAACCCGCTTATAAAACAAGAAACCCGCGACAAGCTTCAGCAGCTTGCAAAAAAACATAATTTTAGCCTTAACACGGCAGCTAGCCGTTTACGTACGCAAAAAACCAATGTTGTTGCCGTCATTATTAATCTTGATGAGCAAACCGAGCAGTCAATTAGCGATCCATTTTTACTCAAGGTAGTGAGCGAAATTAACCTTGCGCTTAATCAGCAGGGTTTAGAGTTGTTGTTATCTAACTCTATTATGGCGCAAGATGACTGGGCTAATTACTTTATTAATGGCCGCCGAGCAGACGGTATTATTGTTGTGGGGCAAGGAAAAAGCCAAACTAATATAGAAGCGGCTGCCGATGCGGGTATTCCTTTAGTTGTATGGGGGGATCCAAAAACACAAAGCAATTATCCTATTGTCGGCAGCGATAACTACTTAGGAGGAATGCAAGCGACCGCTCATTTAATAGAACACGGTGCTAAAAGTATTTTATTTTTAGGCGATCCTGAGCATGGTGAAATTAGTGAAAGGCATCGTGGTTACGCTGCTGCACTTTCTACTCATAAACTTGAGCAGCATGTTATATCCATTGATATTACCAGTCGCTCAGCGTATCAAGCAATTAATCAGTTATTACGTGAAAAAGGTTTATATTTTGACGCGATAATGGCCTGTAGTGACATGGTTGCACTGGGGGCGATGAAAGCGCTGAAAGAGCGCTATGTAAGTATTCCCAACGATGTGGCACTGGTTGGATTTGATGACATTGCCATGGCTGATATTAGCCATCCCTCTCTTTCTACGATTAAACAAAACACCCAATTTGCTGCGACTTTGTTAGTTAAAAAGTTAATACAGCAGTTTTCAGGTGAAAAAGCCGAATCACAAGTTATTGATATAGAATTAATTACTCGCCAGTCAAGCAAACGTTAACTTAGTATGCATGTATATTAATTGTTAAATTTAAAATGCAAACGATTGCAATGGTATTTGTTCTACACTAAACTCTGGATTTACTGACTAACACACACGGTAATTTACCAGCTATGGGTAATTTGCTTTATAAAAGTTATGGCGTATGTAGCTATAAACGAGGCAAGCAATGAGTAAAATAAAAATCACACTGGCAATTGCTGCAAGCTATTTTATTTTCGCAATACTATTAAATAGCGTAGGCACTGTTATTTTGCAGGCTATAAACACACTAGGAGTAAGCAAAACCGAAGCCTCGGTTTTAGAGGGGTTTAAAGACTTATCAATTGCAATAATGTCATTTGTTGTTGCTTCATTTATACCACGTTTAGGCTACAAGCTTGCAATGCTGCTAGCACTGATAGTTGTCGCTATAGCGTGTTTGAGTACGGCTGTAATAAGTGACTTTTACATGTTTAAAGTGTTATTTGCTGCTGTGGGTTGTGGTTTTGCGGTCGTTAAGGTGTCGGTTTATTCAATTATTGGCCAAGTGACTGAGGATGCAAATAGTCACTCATCATTACTGAACACCATAGAAGGCATTTTTATGGTGGGTGTATTAAGTGGCTATTGGGTATTCACCGCATTTATAGACCCTGTTGATAGCAATGCGTGGTTGAATGTTTATTACCTATTAGCAGCGCTTACGCTTTTGGTGGTTGTTAGTGTTGTGATAGCACCAATAAAGCCTGCTATCAAAGGTCAAAGAAGCAACTCGGGTTGGAATGACTTTATTGCTATGCTCAAACTTACCTATCAACCGTTAGTGCTGATTTTTATTATTAGTGCATTTTTGTATGTGTTAATCGAGCAAGGGGTAGGGACTTGGTTGCCTACATTTAATAATCAAGTTTTGCAATTACCAGTAGCTATTAGTATACAACTAGCGAGTATTTTTGCCGCAGCTCTTGCTTTAGGGCGCTTAGTGGCGGGCCAAGTATTAAAGCATATTCATTGGTTTGTAGTACTTAGCTGTTGTTTAGTTGCTATGGCTGCATTGATCATTATTACCTTACCACTAACGGAAAACTTACCTAAAAGCGAGGTGAATAGTTTATTTGATGCGCCTCTGGCGGCGTTTGTTTTGCCATTAATTGGCTTTTTTATGGCGCCCATTTATCCGGTACTCAACTCAGTCATGCTCAGTGCGCTTCAAAAGCATCAACATGCTGCAATGACAGGGTTAATCGTTGTGTTTTCAGCACTTGGTGGCACCACAGGGTCGGTGATAACCGGGTATGTATTTGAGCACTTTAGTGGCCAGCATGCTTTTTATCTTTCACTTGTGCCCATTAGTTTAATTTTTATTAGCGTGATTATTTTTAAAAAACGCACCCATGCCATTTCACAACACGCAGTCAATAGTTAATAGATTAGGACAGTTATGAGTTTTTTTAATAGCCAATTATTTAAAGATGTACAGTCGCAGCACATATTTAGCGACTGTAAAACGTTTGCTGATGCAACCGCGCGTGTTGATTGGCAAAGTGCCTGTATACAGTATGAGCAAATAGCACCCCTTGATAAAACTCAATTAAGAGACTTTGTTGATGCGCATTTTATAACAACGCCTTTATTAACAATGAAAGCGGCTGCAAATACCACCAGTGTAAAAGGCTACATAAACTCACTGTGGAGCGGCCTTCGACGTGAAGCCGATACACCCAAAGCTAATTCTTTACTCGCTTTAAAGCACAGCTATATTGTACCTGGTGGACGTTTTCAAGAAATTTATTATTGGGATAGTTATTTTACTGCGCTGGGTTTAATTGATGCAGATAAAAGTGATGTAGTAGAAGACATGCTACAGAATTTTATAGATTTAATTAATGATTACGGCTGTATTCCCAATGGTAACCGCAGTTATTATTTATCGCGTTCACAACCGCCTATTTTAGCGCTGATGGTTGATCTTTTATGGCAGCACACTCACAGTAAAACACATAATTTAGCTTGGCTTAGATTGTGTGTTGAAGCTTTAAGAAAAGAGCACGCATTTTGGATGCAAGGAGCAGATACACTCGATGATGCGCAAACAAGTGTAAAACGCGTGGTAACAATGCCATGTGGTGGGGTATTAAATCGCTATTGGGATGATGAGGCGGCTCCTCGCGCAGAGTCATTAAGAGAAGACTTAGCGCTTGCATCAGGGTTTAGTGATGATAAAAAACCTGAGTTTTATCGTAATATTCGTGCCGCATGCGAGTCTGGCTGGGATTTTAGCTCGCGCTGGTTAGCCGAGCCAAATTTATTAAGCTCAATTCAAACAACAGATATTGTACCTATAGATCTAAATTGCCTACTGTACAATTTAGAAAATCAGCTTAGTGAATGTTTTAAATTGCTTGGCAATGAGCAACAATCACAAACGTACAGCAACTATGCTGTAAAAAGAAAGTCGCTTATTAATCAATATCTTTGGAGTAGTGAGCAGAGCTTTTTTGTTGACTATAATCATAAGCTATCTAGCCAGTCTGTCATTTTAAGTGCAGCGGCAAGTACCGCGCTTTTTGTTAATTTAGCCTCGCAACAGCAAGCTGAACTGGTTGCAAACGTATTGAGCGAGCAGTTTTTAAAAGCAAGCGGCATTGTAACCACTGTTGTTGATACTCCACAGCAATGGGACAGCCCGAATGGCTGGGCTCCATTGCAATGGTTTGCGGTAAAAGGCTTGCGTAATTATGGTATTGAACAATTAGCTACACGCATAATGAAAAACTGGCTAACAATGGTAGAACAAGACTTTATTGAAAATAAATGCTTGCTCGAAAAATATAACGTATGCACACCGCAAAAAAAAGCCAGCGGGGGGGAATATCAAGTACAACAAGGATTTGGTTGGACTAACGGTGTAACATCGCGCTTTTATATGCTTACTAAAGGTTGATTTGCCTTAACTGCTTTACAGAGTAATCCACTACTAAGGTATACCAAAAGAGCATTGTGTTTTGTAGTTAATTTAGGTAATGTGACATAAACGTTTCAAGGATGAATTTTATGTTAAATAAGAAGTGTGCATTTATCAAAACAACGTTTAAATCTTCTGCTTATGCAGCTAGCTACACTACTGTTTTAAATACGTTAAATGTATTGTTTAAAGATATTAAAATGGATGATGCGCTTCCTAAAATTGGGCAACGAGATAATGTTGAGTTGTTCCTCATCGATGGTGCTGATAAAGATTGGCACTCATTGATTCCTGCCGAATTAATTTGTTTAGCTAAGCAACATAAGGTGATTTTATTTAATGTTGAATCAAGTGCTGTATGTGAGAAAAACTTATTATTAAACCACTTCAATGGTGTTTTTTATAGCTCAGATGCTGCAGAGGATATTTTTAAAGCGCTTGTAAGAATAACCGATGGCGAGCTATGGTTTACTCGTAAAGTGATTTCTGGTGCATTCAAAGATATATTAAATGCAGCCTCATCTCACAATTTATTGCACGACGACATAGTACTTAGTAAATCGGATTACGAAAACTTAACTAAACGCGAAAAATCGGTAATTCAATTAATAGCGCAGGGTGCGAGTAACGATAAAATAGCGAACAAACTCAATATTAGTGATCACACAGTGAAAACCCACCTTTATAGTGCGTTTAAAAAGACTCAATCGCGTAACCGTATAGAGCTTGCAAATTGGGCACAGCGCTATATTTCGGTATTACTTCCATTAGATAATTAAATGAAAAGGCTATATGTATAGCCTTTTATTTTTTAAGCTTGTTTTTTAGCCCAAAGTCCTCGATCTATGCCTTTAGTAATTAAATCAGTAAGCGCTTTTTCTATGGCTTGTGTCACGCAAATACTCATAGGTTCGTTATCACTAAATCCAGCTTCGGCTTCGGCTAAACGTTTGTAACTAACATATCTAAAGAAGCCTGCTCGCATTTCTTGGCTCAATACTTTTTTGCTGGTGGCTACTGATAACAGTACTTGCCCAGTTCTTACATCGACTGCGCGCAAATAAATTGAGATTGCATCTTCACGATATAGCTCAGAGGCACCAATACCAAAGTATTCCATCCCTAATCCGCCAGTTTTTACATTGGTATCGTAGCTAATAATGCCACCTTCTAAAATAATTTTAGCGGTGGTTAATGGCGGTAGCTCGCCTTGACTAGGGTTAGTCGCTTGTGCCGCTCTAATAATTTTTCGTTCAGTCAAAATATTTTGCAAACCCTCACGTTCAACCGGCGTAAACCAGTCAGACTCATGTAATGCTTGCACTAGAATAGAGTTTGCACCTTGAGTGACGGCCGTTGAAAACGAGCTAACATTAGTCTGTGGTTTATATTGACCGGTTTGATCGCGAAATGAATAAACCGAAACTGGAATGCTACCCGCAGGTTTAGGTAAGCTTTTTAAATCAGAAAAAACATCTGTTGGCTCTAACGTTACCGCACTTTGTTTTGATGGAGGAATTAAATTACCCATAGTAGAGCAACCACTAAGAGAAAGAGCGATTGTTATTATAATTACTTTATACATTATCCAAACCTCGGAACTTCAATGATCACCACAGAGTCATCAATTATGTTTGTTATTTTTACAGTGATTGTGTCGGTTGTGCTGGTGATGACTTCTATTTGATAATCACCACTCATAAATATAGAGTCTTGGTTAAAAATACTGTCTTCAATATTTTCGCCAAAGGCCATATCTGTTATTTCTCTAACCATACGGTTTAAGTATGTTCGCTCTAATGAGTCTTGAAATTGCTCAGCGTATCCTTTTTCGACAACCGGTGCTCTATGTTTATTTTGTGCTTGTGCCTTACTAAGTAACATATTGGCATTGAGTGGATTACCGCCAAAGCTCGGGTTAATAGGGGTATAAATAATTTCAGTAGCGGAGACTGAAAAGCTTAAAGTTGTTATTATTGTTAATGCTATTTTTTTCATTTTTACCATCCATTTAATGCCATATCAGGAGAGGAGACTTTCATATTGGAACGCGCCATGGCGTCTATAACTGTGTAAACAGCTTGTTCTACACGTTCATCAAGTGGCTCTAGTCTTCGCCCTAAGTATGTTGCATAAACAACTTGATTATTCATTATTAAGGTTAATTTCGTACCTGCTTTTGGAATGACGGTTTCTTTAATCTCTATATTAAAGCCAGCGGTAGAGGGGAGATCTCGCCAGTAATTAGAAAATTCGTAATAAAACTGATGACCAAAGCGACTAATACTACGATCGAGCAATAAACCATCTATCTCTAGGTCATCAGCAGCCGTTACCACTGGTGAACAAAAGAGTAAAACGGCAAGTAAGTAGGTGTGTTTTGTTTTTATCATAAAGAAAAAAGGGAGAGTCAATCTCCCTCTCATTTATCAATTACATTTGTGTAATTGTTGTTGTATTGCCATCACCCAATTGAGTAACAGAAACAGTGCTATTAAAACCAATAACAGCGCCTTCAACAATATTATCATTACCAGTTTGAGTAACATTAAATGCTACATTTTCACCACCGAGTAAAAATGCTGAATCATCAGTTCCAATAACCCAGTTTCCAATACCTTCTTGTGAAATATCAACGCTATGACCATTTCCTTCAACCATCATATCCACAAGGTTGATGTCGCCATTTTGGGCAATATCAATTTGGTTTGAGTTACTATCTAAGATACCAGCAAGAGTTACGATTGCCTCGTTCTGATTACCAGTTTGGTTAATATCGATATCATTATTGTTAGATGTTAATGCCATATTCGGGTAAGAAGACTGAACTAAAATTGCATTCTCATCACCGGCTTGAGTTAGATTAACGTCATTGTCTGAGCCATTAAAGTTAGCTAAATGCGCTGAATTTAAATTTCCCATTTGATTAATATCAAATTCGTTATTTGAGCCTAATACACCCATGTATGCTTCGTTAGATGCACCATTTTGGTTTGCTTTTAACTCATTATTGTCACCAATAAGTTCTGCAGTAACCATGTTCTCAGTATCAACTTGGGTAATTTCAACTTCATTACCTTGGCCTTCGAACAAAGCCGAATCGGCTACGTTATCAGTACCTTCTTGGTCGATATCAATGCTGTTTTCACTGCCGACTACATCAGTGAAGGCAACCGCATTTGTATTGCCTTCTTGCTCAACGAGAATTTCATTAACATCACCTGAAATATTATTAAAAGTGACCGCATTTCTGTCACCTTCTTGCACAACATCAATTTCGTTATCATTGCCTTGTAGCGAAGTAACTTTAAATGTGTTCCAGAAGCCTGCTTGGCTAAGGTATATTAAATTATCATCACCGGTTAGCATTGATACTTCGGCTTCACTCCATTCACCGCTTTGAAAAGCAGTAATTTCATTGGCATTGCCTTGCATGTCCATGTTGTAAAACCAATGTCCACCAGAGCCTTGCTCTACTTCAACGTAGTTATCATCGCCAGTTACAATATTAATAGCTTCGTTGTTAACTAAAAAGCCTTGACCGTTTTGGCTAACGTAAACATTATTATTATTACCTGTAACCTCTGTTAATGCGCCATTTGCAGTACCATCTTGAAAATAGGCTTGATCGTTATTGTCGCCAACGGTCGTTACTTTAGTGTAATTGCCAAACTGTAATTGGGTGACTTCATTTGTATTGTTTTCACCAACGGTTTCTACAATCATGGTGTTACTGTCACCGTCTTGCATGAGCACCGCAGTATTATTGTTAAGGACTTGCTCTAAAGTAATTGAGTTTGAATCGCTTTGAATTGAAACTTGTGCGCTTAAAGGTGAGGTCGATACATTTTTATCTGCCGTGTTGGCGTGAACAGCAAAGCTTGATCCCATTGCGATTGCAATAGCACAGCTAAGAATTGACTTATTTAGTCTCATTATTATTCTCCTTGAAATACAAAATTAAACACCTTGATTATTTATTGAGTTTTAATAAGGTGTTTGTCGTTACAGCATGCCGTGCTGTGATAATGTGTGATTAACTTTTTTATTCTTAAACGTAAGGTGCGTTTTAATTATGAAAGTAGAAACCGGCTTTTTGTACTTAATAAGTAAATTTACCGTTACCTAATTCATAACTGCTCAATCACTGTATTCTTCAATGAACTTATTTTGAATCATCTTTTTTAATGGTATTTAAAGTGCTTTATTTTCAATGCCTTGAAGTGTTATTTTGGGGTTGAATTAAATTTACAGTAAAATCTAGTAAAAAATAATGGGTTAATGGCATGTTAAAGTTTATGGGTTTTGCTCATTAAAATGGATGTTTTTTATGTTTTTATCGCTATATTTCTAGTTAAAAATGATGGTTTTGTACCTTGTTTTGCTTTTTTTACTTGAGTTAGTCGTTATTTAGCCGTTTTCTTAAAGCTTGCCACGTGATTTCTTAAATTCTTAGACGTAAATTTTCTACTTAGTAAAGCTAAGTTAACTTAATTACGGATAAAACGATGAAAACAAAATTATCTATTATTACACTTGCACTTTTACCTTGTTTAGCTGCAGCTAAATTACCTGATGCTAACAGTACAACTCAAAAAGTAACCGCGAGCAGTGACTCGATTATTGTTAAATATAAAAAGAATGCTTCGCCAGAAATGCGGAAGCAAGCCCGCTCTTTAGTTAAAGCAAAAATATCTGATTTAAACAGCGATGAAGTTGATGATAACTTCACTTCGTTATTTTCTGGTCGTCTTGCTAAATTTAAAGTATCTGGAATGAGTGCTAAAGAAGCTATTGAGCGCTTAAAATCTCATCAAGCCATTGAGTATGTTGAGCCTGACTATCGTGTGAGCATTGCAGCAACACCAAACGATCCTCGCTTTGAAGATTTATGGGGCTTAAATAATGAAGGCCAAACTGGTGGCACTGCTGATGCTGATATTGATGCACCAGAAGCATGGTCAATTTCAACTGGTAGCCGTGATGTTGTTGTGGGTGTTATTGATACCGGTGTAGATTATAGTCATCCTGATTTAGCTGCGAATGTGTGGGTAAATAGCGGTGAAATTGCTGGCGATGGTATCGATAATGATGGTAACGGTTATGTTGATGACGTGCACGGTATTAACGCGATTACCGATGCTGGCGACCCAATGGATGACGAAGGCCACGGTACACATGTATCAGGTACAATTGGTGCCAGTGGTAACAATGGTGTGGGAATTGTAGGTGTAAACCATGATGTATCTATTGCAGGTTGTAAGTTTTTAGCTGCAGATGGTACAGGTTCTACATCTGGCGCTATTAAATGTATTGACTACATGGTAGGCCTTAAAAACTCAGGTGTTAACCTTCGTGTATTAAACAATAGCTGGGGCGGTGGTGGTTATAGCCAAGCACTTGCTGATGCGATTACTGCCAGTGAAGAAGCTGATATTTTATTTGTAGCTGCTGCTGGTAATGATGCTGTAGACAACGATGTAAACCCTCATTACCCATCTAATTATGAAAATGATAATGTATTATCTATTGCAAGCACAGATAGTCGCGACAATATGTCTGGTTTTTCACAATGGGGTTTAACCAGTGTTGATATGGGCGCGCCAGGTAGTGCGATTTTATCAACCATTCCTGGTGGCGGCTATGCAAGTTACTCTGGTACATCAATGGCAACGCCACATGTAGCCGGTGCTGCTGCACTTGTACTGTCAGTTAATCCTGATTTAACAACACTAGAGCTTAAAGAATTACTTATGTCTAGTGGTGATGCTAATGCGGCATTAAATGGTAAAACGGTTGCAGGTACACGCCTAAATATAAACCAAGCACTGATTGATGCTGATCCAACTCCTGGGTTTAAATTATCTGTATCGCCTGTTTCTCAGCAAGCAACTGTAGGTGATACAGTCACTTATACCTTTACGATTGGTTCAATTGCACAATGGGATGGCGACGTTTCACTGGCTTTGGCTGCTGATCTTGCTGATGCATCACTAAGCGCAACTACTGCTCGTCCAGGCGATGAAGTTGTACTTACAGTGGCAACTAATAGCGAAACTCAGTGGGGGAATTATGACTTTACTGTAACCGCGACAACAGACGAGCAAGTTAAAGAGCAAACAGTAAGCTTAATGTTGCAACCTGCTGGTTTGAACGACTTTACTTACACTAGTGATGAAAGTGTTGCGATTCCAGATAATTCTCCGGAAGGTGCAAGCTCTGTCATAACAGTAGCCGATGATTTAACTATTTTTGGTACCACTGCTGATGTAGACATTTCGCATACTTGGTCTGGCGATTTAGTACTTACACTTATTTCAGCGCAAGGTAATGAAGTAACATTGCAAAGCAATGAAGGCGGTAGTCAAGATGATATTGTTAAAGCATTTACCTCAAGTGCATTTAACGGTGAAGTTGCAACAGGTGATTGGACACTTCATGTTGAAGATACTGCAGGCTCAGATACCGGCACTATAAATGGTTGGTCACTTACATTTAGTGCTATAGGTGAAGTAAGCCCTCAACCGCCTCGCGCTGGTTTTGATGTTGATACGCAAGGCTTAACAGCAACATTTGTAGATACAAGTCGTGATGCAAATGATGATATTTCACAGTGGAGCTGGGACTTTGGTGACGGTGCAACTTCAACTGATGCAAACCCTGTTCATGCCTACGCTGAATCAGGTAGTTATGAAGTTGAACTAACTGTAACAGATAGTGAAAACAACTCAGATACATTCACACAAACAGTTGTTGTGAGTGATGTTGAAATTGAGTTGAGTCTAAAACGCGCTAATAAGTCACGTCTTGATACTATGCGTGTAGAGTTAAACTGGGAAGAAGTGGGTGCTGAGTCACTTAGCTTATACCGAAATGGTGAACTAGTAGGCACCGTATCAGACAATGGTCGTTACCGTGACTACGTTCGTAACGCAACATTACCTGCATACGACTATCAGTTATGTGTATCTGAAAACGTATGTTCGAATATTATTACGGTTTCATTTAATTAAATAAAACATACATTCCTAATGTAAACCAAGCCCAGTTTTCTGGGCTTTTTTATGCTCGATTGATAAGTGTCATTTATTTGAGCTTAGTATATGAATGGATTTTTATACGTATAAATAACTAGTCTTATATTATTAATTAGTTAATTAATACTTTTTTTGTTCATTAATTACACTTTATTTACTTGATATTTACTTTGTTCATGCTAGTTTCATAAATGGAAACTGACAATAGCATTTCTTAACACACTAAGCGGAGGAGCAAATGAGCTCACGGAAAATAATAAAAAATGCCTTCAAATTAAGTGCCTTATCTCTAAGTGCATTTAGTTTAAATGTATACGCATCAACTGATTGCAGTACATTAACGGCATGGGAGTTAGGGCAAACTCATACAGCAGGAAGCCAAGTTAAGGCACAAAATAATGCCTATGAAGCCAAGTGGTGGACACAAGCCAATCCTTTGGAGAATGCAGGTCAATATCAAGACTGGTTACTTTTGGATGTATGTGACAGCGCTGTCAATGATAATCAATCGCCTATAATTACTGAGATAACACCTGGGAATGGTTCTTTATTTAACGATAAAGACAGCGTTGTCATTTTGGCGCAAGCAACTGATTCAGATGGCTCGGTTGCAGGTGTGGAGTTTTTTATAGACGGTACTTCCATTGCGGTTGATAACACTGCGCCGTTTAGTGTTAACTGGCAAGCTATTGCGGGCGAACATCAAATTAGTGCTGTAGCAACAGACGATAAAGGCGCGAACTCTGCTGAAGTTGTTAATACGATAAGTGTAAGTGATTCAGTGATTGTTGACCCTGTTAATCAAGCACCAGTTGCCGCTATTTCATTTAGCACGCTACCGGATCAACTAGTTGTTGGTTCGCAGGTGGTGTTTGCACTTTCTGGAACTGATAGTGATGGCCAAGTAACGGCTCTGAGCTTTGCAGCAAACGGGGTGGATGTTCATCAATCAAGCTCACCAGCGAGCAGTTTTGCATGGCAAGCAACGGCACTTGGTCAGGCAACTTTCACCCTAACGGTGACAGATAACGACGGTGCAACAGCGCAAGTAACAAAAGTATTAACGGTTGTTGATGAAAATACCGGCCCAGTTACGGGCACTGACTGTCGTCCCCAAGGTTTATATCAAACTCCCGGTGTAAACACGCCTTACTGTACGATTTATGACGCTGATGGCCGTGAGATCATGGGCCCAGATCATCCACGCCGTGTAATTGGATACTTTACTAGCTGGCGTAATGGCGCTAATGGTCAACCCAGTTATTTAGTGAACGATATTCCGTGGGATAAAATCACCCACATCAACTATGCATTTGCCCATGTTGATGCAAACAACAAAGTATCTATTGGCGATCCTACTTCAGTAAATAATCCTGCTACTAATATGGAATGGCCGGGCGTAGTTGGCGCTGAAATGGACCCAGAGTTTAACTACAAAGGTCACTTTAACCTGTTAAACAAATACAAAAAACAACACCCAGATGTAAAAACACTCATATCTGTAGGTGGTTGGGCTGAAACCGGCGGTTACTTTGATGAAACAGGCCGTGTTGCGAGCGGTGGTTTTTACACCATGACCACCAATGCTGATGGTTCAGTTAACCATGCAGGTATCAATGCATTTGCACAAAGTGCAGTTGAGTTTATCGAAAAATATGGCTTTGATGGTGTTGATATTGATTACGAATATCCATCATCAATGAATGACTCAGGCCACCCTGATGACTTCCCAATTTCTAATGCACGTCGTGGTGGTTTAAATGCCTCATACCAAGTGCTAATGAAAAAAGTACGTGAAGAGCTAGACCGTGCAGGTGAAGCTGCGGGTAAGCATTATTTACTCACGATTGCATCGCCTTCTTCAGGTTATTTACTGCGCGGTATGGAAACCTTCCAAGCGGTTCAATATCTCGATTATGTAAATATCATGTCTTATGACTTACATGGCGCATGGAACTCGCACGTAGGTCACAACGCGGCATTATTTGATACTGGGTTAGACTCAGAGCTTGCGCAATGGAATGTATACGGCACCAAAGAGTTTGAAGGCATTGGGTATTTAAATACTGATTGGGCAGTGCGTTACTTCCGTGGTGCGATGTCAGCGGGTCGAATCAATATTGGTTTACCTTATTACACCCGTGGCTTTAAAGATGTATCAGGCGGAACAAACGGTTTATGGGGCCAAGCGGCGCTACCAAATCAAGCTGATTGCGCTAAAGGTACCGGCGTAGGTGAGAAAAACAAATGCGGTAATGGTGCGTTAGGCATTGATAACCTTTGGCATGATAAGAACGATGCAGGCCAAGAAATGCCAGCTGGTTCAAACCCATTATGGCATGTTAAAAACCTTGAAAACGGTATTGTAGGCTCGTATTTAGGCGTGTATGGCTTAACACCTGATACAGACGCTGATGACCGCTTAACAGGTACTTATACTCGTCACTATGACAGCGTTGCCGTAGCCCCTTGGTTATGGAACGCTGATAAAAAAGTATTCCTTTCAATTGAAGATGAAGAGTCAATGGCAACAAAAGTTGATTACGTTATCAACAATGGTCTTGGCGGTATTATGTTCTGGGAGCTGGCAGGTGACTTTGACTACGATTCAGCCAAAGGCGAGTACTTCATGGGTTCTACGTTAACTTCATTAGCATACGACAAGTTTAATCAAAGCGGTGTTGCATATGATGTGCATGGCGGAAATCCAAACTTCACAGTGCCTGCTGAAGCAGTAGATGTCACATTTACAGCAAAAGACTTCCCAATTGGTGATGATAATTACCCAATCAGCCCAACGTTTGCATTTACTAATAACTCAAGTCTTGATTTAAGTGGTGCAAAAATCTCATTTGATGTGCCGGTATCAACTTCCGCTATTTTTAAATCTAACTGGAATGCACAAGAAAAACTGGGCATGGCTGTAGAAGTAAATGGCTCGAACGCAGCCGGTAACAACATTGGTGGTTATGAGAACGAGTTTCACCGTTTCTCAATCACATTAAACAATGAGTGGGGTGGTCAGCCAAAAGACTTTAGCGCTGGTGCAACTGTGAATGCGCAAGTTATGTACTACATGCCAATTACAGGGCCTAGTAACTTTACCATTGAAAAAGATGGCAAAACTTACGCATTCAAAGCTGAATACCCAATGCTACCAGATGCAACACCAGGTGATGATACGGGCAATCCGGATAACGGAGGAGGTGATCCTGTAGGTATGTGTGAAGGAGTTGATATAGCCACGATACCTGCTTATCCAAACTTTCCTCAAACTGACTGGGCGGGCAACCCAAGCCATGCTGCTGGCGGCGATCTAATGGTGCATAACAATGCAGTGTACAAAGCCAAATGGTGGACAACCTCTGAGCCGGGTGTAACAGCTGATTGGATCTTAAGTTGTAGCCTGTAATTTACAAAACAATGAGGGGTAAGCCTGAGCTTGCCCCATGTATTGAGTCTTATAAAGGATAAAATAATGGCATCAATTAAACTTAACACGATTACGCTATCTGCAATTACCAGTGGTTTACTACTCAGTACACTAGCACCGCAAGTGCAAGCACATGGTTATATGGATAGCCCTAAAGCGCGCCAAGCAATTTGTCAGGTTGATGGCGGGTACTGGTGGCCTGAAGACGGCACAAATATTCCTAACCTTGCGTGTCGAGCCGCATATTTAGAATCGGGCACGGTGCAGTTTGTACAAGCGATTGAATTTTCGGTTAATACTCCTGACTATTTAAATCAAACTGCAGTTGAGGCCAATGTACCAAACGGCACTTTATGTGCTGGTGGCGATACAGCCAAACGGGGTATGGATTTACCATCACCACATTGGCAGCGCAGCGATGTAGTGCCCAATGCCAATGGTGATATTCAAATACGTTACCTTGCATCAACCCCGCACAACCCAAGCTTTTGGCAGTTTTACATTACCAAGCCAAGCTTCAATAGCGCAACTGACGTACTAACTTGGCAAGACTTACAGCTAGTGCAAGAGCACGACAACATTGAGGTTGTTAAAGACCCTGATGGTAAACGCTACTACGAAATGAGTGTTGCAATTCCGCAAGACCGTAGCGGCGAGGCCATTTTATATAGCCGTTGGCAACGTAATGATGTGGTTGGTGAAGGCTTTTATAACTGTAGCGACATCAACATAGTAAATGACGCAGGCCCGACTGATCCAAATTCGTGGACTAGCGTCGGTTATTTTGTTCGCCAAGGGCAAAATGCCATTGCAGGCGGCATCGTATGGGCGCGATTATTTGACGAAACAGGCCAAGAGGTAATCAACCAACAGCTTAAAATCAATGCCGACAATCAAGCAAATTGGCAACAAGCATTGGCTGAACAACTTAACCTTGATTACGCGCATTTAGTGCAAATTGGGGTGCAAAACCAAGCGGGCGACATTACGTTTGATGCAACCGACGTACTGATAAACCAAGTGTATAGCAGCGATGCAAATTATACCTATGCCTTGAGTGTGCAAGGTGCGCCAACAAACACCGCACCCATTGTACACACCCCAGATAACCTAGTAGTTGATGAAAACACCACAACAGCAATTCATCTGCATGCCTTTGATGATGAGCAAAGTGAGCTAACTTACAGCTGGACAGTACCTACACCGCTAAGCTTTACAGGCTCTGGTGCCAACATCAACTTAACCACTGCAGAGGTATCAGCAAACACCGATTACACCATTGCAGTATCTGTATCGGATGGTCAATTAAGTACCCAAACCAGTTTTAGAGTCACGGTTAACGATGTACCTGTGGTCGATCCGGTTGACCCTGTTGATCCAACAGTACCTGAATGGGACAGCACTCAGATCTATCAAGCAAACGATAAAGCCCGTTTTGCTAACGTGATTTACACCGCTAAATGGTGGAACAAAGGCCAACAACCAGATACCTCAGCGGCATGGGAATCAGCCTCGAAAGCTGACACAGCAGCCACTTGGAATACCAGCAAAGCCTACCAAGCTGGCGCAGAAGTAACGTATCAAGGACAGCGCTATCGCGCTAAATGGTGGACTCAGGGCGATACGCCAGGGCAAGCCAATGTATGGACCAAACTTTAATAAAGCCTAAGTTTTGCAGTTCAAACTTATTAAATAATTACATAAATAATGGATAAGAGAGACCTATGAATATCAAACAACTAAGCGCAGCCATCGGTGTTGCTTTATTTGCAAGCACAGCATCTGCTGCACCGTCTACACCAAGCATTAATTGGGAACCACAGCAATATTCGTTTGTTGAGGTAGATCTTGAGGGAAACGGCTCTTATAAGCAGCTAGTTACCCGTGTTGAACAAGTTAATATCAACATTCAGTGGAGTGCATGGAGTGGTGATGGTGGCGATAGCTACAAAGTCTATTTTGATGACATGCTAGTCAATGAGGGCACGCTTGCTGCTGGTTCTAAAAGTGGCACTATCACATTCCCTTATGATAAAGCGGGCCGCCATACAATGTATGTTGAGCTATGTGAAGGTGGCACAACGTGTGCTCGCAGTGCAGGCAAACCAATTGTAATTGCTGACACCGACGGCGGACACCTAGCACCATTACCCATGGATGTTGACCCAAATAACCGTGACATTGGTATCAAACAAGGTTTAGTTACAGGCGCTTACTTTGTGGAGTGGGGAATTTATGGCCGTGATTATGATGTAACGAATATGCCAGCACAAAATCTGAGTCATATTTTGTATGGCTTTATTCCAATTTGTGGTGAAAACGCATCGTTATCGGGTGGTCCTAAACGTGCACTTGAAACCGCTTGTGCCGGCTCTGCAGATTACGAAGTGGTTATTCACGACCCATGGGCAGCAGTACAAAAAGCACTGCCAGGGGTTGATGCAAAAGATCCTATCCGTGGTACTTACTCTCAGCTAATGGCGCTTAAACAGCGTTACCCAGATATTAAAATTTTACCATCTGTAGGTGGTTGGACGTTATCAGACCCATTCGGTGGCTTTACCAATAAAGCTAACCGCGACATCTTTGTTGCCTCAATGGAAGAATTTTTAAGAACATGGAAATTCTATGATGGTGTAGATATTGACTGGGAATTCCCAGGTGGTGACGGCCCCAACCCAGACATTGGCGATCCAATCAACGATGGCCCAGCCTATGTGGCGCTAATGCAAGAGCTACGCGCTATGCTTGATAAACTAGAAGCAGAAACAGGTCGTACTTACGAGTTAACCTCAGCCATTGGTGCAGGTTACGATAAAATTGAAGATGTAGACTACCAAGCCGCAAGCCAATACATGGATTATATTTTTGCCATGACCTATGACTTTTATGGCGCATGGAGTAACGTAACCGGTCACCAAACAGCACTTTACTGTGGCGAACATATGAGTGCTGGTCAATGTAATGGTACCGGGCTTGATGATAATGGTGAACCTCGTAAAGGCCCTGCTTATACCACCGATAATGCAGTGCAGCTGTTACTTGCGCAAAATGTACCATCGAAAAAAATCGTCGTCGGCACGGCTATGTATGGCCGTGGTTGGGAAGGTGTTTACCCGCAAAATGCAGCGATTGATGGTAACCCAATGACTGCCCCTGGTAATGGCCCGTTAAAAGGCTCTACGGCACAAGGCGTATGGGAAGATGGGGTTATTGATTACAAGGGCGTTAAAGCCAATATGATTGGTGCTGCGGGCACCGGTATTAATGGTTTTGAAGTGGGTTATGATGAGCAAGCACAAGCCGCTTATGTATGGAATCGTGCAACCGGTAAACTAATTACTTATGATAGCCGTAAGTCAGTACTGGCGAAGGGAGCGTATGTTAATCAGTATAATTTAGGTGGTTTATTTGCATGGGAAATAGATGCGGATAATGGTGATATTCTTAATGCTATGCATGATGGTTTAGGAGGAGTAGTTGCTCCGCCAACAAATAAAAAGCCAGTTGTTTCTGTGTCTTCATCAGTGTCTGTTAATTCAGGCGAGAGTATTACAGTAACAGCTTCTGCAACTGATGCAGATAACGATCCACTTAGCTTTAGCTGGAATGCTGATAGCGCACTGGTGGTATCTGGACAAAATAGTGCATCATTAGTCATTACAGCGCCAACAGTGACTGCAGATACACAGTATGTGGCAACTGTTGCGGTATCAGATGGTCAAGCAACTGTTAATCGTGATGTTGTTGTTAATGTTATTGCGCCAACATCAGGAGGCGAAAACACAGCACCGAGCGTTGATGCTATCGCTAATATCAGCGTTGAAGAGGGCGCATCAGCAAGTGTAGCTGTAGTGGCTAATGATGCTCAAAACGACGCCCTTTCGTATACGTGGACAGTACCAGCAGGCTTAACATTAGTGGGCAGTGATGCAAATGTAACTATTGAGGCTGGCGCTGTAGATACCGATACAGACTTCACAGTGTCTGTTGCAGTCAGTGATGGCGCATTAACCACAACGCAAAGCTTTAGCGTAACAGTTATAAACGTTGATACTACAAATCCACCTACAGGAAGCTGGGATGCGAGTGTTGCATACGTTGGTGGTGATGTCGTTACTTATAACGGCGTTGAATATAAAGCAAAGTGGTGGACTCAAGGCGAGCGTCCTGATTTAGGTGGTGCATGGGAAGCAACAACACAACCTACAGATGGTACGGGTGTCGCAGTTTGGCAGCCAACGGCTATTTATAACAGTGGTGATGAAGTTTCTTATCAAGGTAATAAGTACCAAGCTAAATGGTGGACTCAAGGGAACGAACCTGGCTCAACCGATGTATGGTTAGCACTTTAATTTTAACCTGAGAATTTGGGTTTTAAAAAATCATGTAAATTACAAAAGCAGCTTTCGAGCTGCTTTTTTTTGTTAACGACTATTACGAGGGATTAAAACAACGCTTTAGAGCTAATTATTAAGCCGTTTACATCAGCATATACCCAATCACCGGTATTAATTGTGGTGTTTAACATATTAACCGGGTGATCTTTAGCACCTAAACCGCGCTTAGTGGTGCAGCGCGGTGTTGCGCCTAGCGCCATTACAGGTAAATCAAGTGTGGCAAGAATTTCAATATCGCGACAGCAACCATTAATAATTATGCCCTGCCAGCCATTTTTTAGTGCGCGCTCTGCAATCATATCGCCAATAAAGGCAAAACGTTTACTGGCAAAACCATCAACAATCAATACTTTTCCCTCACCGTTTTCATGCAGTATGTTACCAGCAAATGAGTTGTCGTCAGGGCAGGTGACGGTCACTACTTGACCATAAAAGTGAGTTTTATTACCAAAGTGTTGCAAGCCACTGTCAGCAACTTGCACATGGTCGCGATGTTCATCGTATAAATCGGGCGTAGTAAACGGTGTCATTGAGGGCATCCTTGTTTTTTGGCAAAGCCATGTAGGGCAAAGGTAGTAAATTTAAAGTAGTAATAATGTTTATCGTAGGCTAATTAATCACTCAGGTGTAGCTATTATTGCAAATTGGCTTATAGATTTTAGTCGCAATATAAGTACTTTTAACGTTTTTTAATGCTGTTTTTATGAGTAACTTAAGCTTTTACTTAGTTTTATTTTTTCGAATAAATTACATTTTGTAAGCGCATTAGCCAAACGTCTCATTGTTGCGTGTTTTTTCATATGCTACGTTCAATTGTTATTTTAAATTTTGGGCTGCAATACTGTGCCCTATACACACATACAAAAAGAGAAGCGTGCTTTATGATCATCTTTTTTATTTGCCTGACTATTTTAATATTAGGCTATAAGTTTTATAGCCCGTTTGTTGAAAAACAAGCGGGTATGGACTCGACAGTAGACACACCACAGAAGCGTTTTAGCGAAGGTGTTGACTATGTTGCTATTCACCCTGTTCGTGCATTTTTAATTCAGTTTTTGAATATTGCAGGAGTAGGCCCCATATTTGGTCCTATACTTGGCGCCTTGTATGGCCCAGTAGCGCTGGTTTGGATTGTACTTGGTAACGTTTTAGGTGGAGCTGTACACGACTTTTTCTCTGGCGTAATGAGTATTAAAGAAGACGGTAAAAGTTTACCTGAAATTGCAGGCCATTATTACAACGTAGTATTTAAAGGCTTTATGCTTATATTTACTGCTATGTTGTTATTCTTTGTTGGTGTAGTGTTTATTATGAGCCCTGCAGGATTATTGAGTAACTTAGATGCATTTGAAGGCACCATTTTTGCTAGTAATACATTTTGGGTTCTCGCTATTTTAGCTTACTACTTTTTAGCCACGTTATTACCAATCGATAAAATCATCACTAAGTTTTACCCTATTTTTGGCTTGTTAATGATTGTAATGACAGTTGCTATTGCAGTCTCACTGTTAATCAACGCACCCCATTTACCAGTAGCTGGCGACTTTTTAGCGTATTTTGAAGCCGATCATGCTCACGACTTTTTAGCCCCAAACCCTGATGGACTGCCTACTTGGCCGTTGCTATTTATCACCATTACTTGTGGTGCCATTAGTGGTTTTCACTCAACGCAAGCACCTATTATTGCTCGTTGTTTAACTAACGAAAAATATGTACGCCCGGTTTATTATGGCGCGATGATGTGCGAAGGTATTGTAGGTTGTGTGTGGGCGCTTGCTGGTATTGCTGCCTTCCCAGAAGGTTATGCGGGTTTAAAATCGATGCTTGATTTAGGCGGTCCAGGCTTAGTGGTTAACCATATTGCAAACAGCTACTTAGGTGTATTTGGTGGTATTATGGCTATTATTGCTGTTGCTGTTTTCCCTATCACCTCAGGTGATACGGCGTTCCGCTCACTGCGCCTAACAATGGTGGATGCGTTTAGTATTCCGCAAAGTTTACGTAATCGTTTGTTGTTAGCGTTGCCAATTTTAACCATTGCTTACTTTATGACTAAGCTCGACTTCTCTGTTATTTGGCGCTACTTCGCGTTTTCAAATATGCTGCTTTCTACCAGTGTTTTATGGCTTGCTACTAAGTATTTATTTGACCGTGGTACATTCCACTGGATTGCTAGTATACCTGCTGTAATTGCTTCAGCTGTGACCCTGTCATACATAATGACTGCGGCAATAGGATTAAACTTATCAAGTGATTTAGGTAAACCAATTGGTGTAGCGGTTGCTGTTGTAGGCTTCATTGTATTGGCTTTTGTGCATTCAAAACATAAAGTGCGTCCAGCTTAAAACTACATAGTTATTAATGCAAAAAGCGAGCTTTATTTAAGCTCGCTTTTTTATGCTTGAACAAGTAGTAATTTAGTTAATAGATTTATCAACTTTCTGATCACCAACCACTTATGTTGACTATCTACCGCTAAAAAGTCGCTTGTTCGAAGTAGCTGATATCATCTAGGGTTTTACTAATAATCATTGCCCCTTCTAATAAGCTGACTGTTTGTATTGCCGCCCGAGCAGGATTAAGCTCTCCATTTATTTGATGTGCTTGAGTTAACCAGGCTAAGTTTTTATTAAAAAACCGCTGAACTTCAACCCGCACTTTATCGGGTAGGCTGTCGCTTTCTGCACCGAGTAAGCCACATAAACACATCTTTTTGTCTATCACGAGCGCATTTCTAAATAACTGAGTGTAAATATCGATGGGATTTTTACCGTTTGCTTTATGTACATTCGGATCGCCAAGTACTGCAATAAAGGCATCGGTGTATTGATGCGCGAGTTCAGCGCCTAAATCAGCTTTCGTTGGAAAGTGATAATGCACACTGGCACTTTTTATACCAATCTCAGTAGCAAGTTCTCTAAAGCTAAAGTTGCTATAACCACCCAGTCGCACTTTATTTTCTGCGGCTTGTAGCAGGGCTGCTTTTTTACTCATTTTGATATTTCCTTGCTGTTATCTGAAAAAATTATCAACCAGTAGGTAGTTATTTTCAAGCTCTTTTGTTTTTAGTTTGCAAATATTTAGCGCTTGCTATAAATTACCTATCAGTAGGTAGTTTTTGTTTGCCAATATAAACCAAAGTTGTCGTGAAAAATATAAGAGAGCATTATGAAAATTTATGACGTAGAAAATTACCCAAACCCATTGCAGGCTCGTATTGCACTTGCTGAAAAAAAGCCGACTGATAAAGAAAGTTTGTTGCTGTCGATTTATTAAATGGGGAATACTGCAGTGAGGCATTTTTGGCAAAAAAACCTTAGCCAAGTATTGGCGTTTAGTTATAAATTAATAATTTGGAGTCAAATATGAAAATTGCTGCCGACTTTAGTCAACGTGTGGTGGTGCATAGTGAGTCACTTGAGTGGATAGCTTCGCCCATGCCGGGTGTTGATAGACGTCCACTTGACAGAGTGGGCGACGAGGTTGCTCGTGCCACTAGCATTGTACGTTATGCGCCAAACAGCCACTTTAGCCCACATACACATACCGGCGGTGAAGAGTTTTTAGTACTTGATGGGGTATTTCAAGATGAGCATGGTGACTTTCCAAAAGGTACCTATATTCGTAATCCTCCACAATCAAAGCATACTCCTGGCTCAAAAGACGGTTGTATTATTTTTGTAAAACTATGGCAGTTTCAGCCAGAAGATCGCCAGCACGTGTGTATTCACACACAGCAGATGCAAGGGCAGAAAACCCCCGAGTTTAATGACCTAAATGTCATTTTGTTATATCAAGATACGTATGAAACAGTGAGTATTGTACAGTTTAATGCTAATCAATCTTTAACGCTCACGGTGAGTGGTGGCGCTGAGTTGTTGGTTTTGGATGGCACTTTACAAGAACATAACGACACACTTGAAAAACACAGCTGGCTTAGAGTGCCTGTTAATAGCCAAATAAACGCCACCGCGGGTAACAATGGCGCAAGAGTATGGATAAAAACCGGCTATTTAAACGATGTAAAAAACCAAGTTAATCGGTTAAAAAAACATAATTAACTCAAAAAATAAATCTGCATTAAGTGACTTTTTTGATCTGCTTCAAATAAAAGCTTTTAACTATTGCCTATAATTTAAGCTCTTTTCATTCAAGGGTTGAGTTATGGTTAATTTAACACATGGTTTGTCGATTGGTATTGAGCGCTCAGGCAGTGAGTTTTTCTTAACACTTAAGGCAATTGGTACCTTAACTCACAAAGACTATGAAGTGATCACACCGATGATCGATTCAGCGCTAGGCGAAGTTAAGCATCCTATTGTTAATGTATTAATAGATGGCACCGAGTTAGATGGTTGGGAGCTTCGTGCTGCTTGGGACGATTTAAAACTTGGCTTAAAGCACAACAAAGAGTTTAAAAAAATAGCGATTTACGGCAATAAAGAGTGGCAATCAACCATAGCTAAGTTAGGCAGTTGGTTTATGTCGGGTGAAATACAATACTTTGAAAATGCCACTACCGCTCTAGAGTGGTTAAAAACCAATAATGCATGACGCTTAATAAAAAAGGCCAACAGTGGCCTTTTTTGTAAGTATCTTGGTTTATTTTGACAGTGTTTTTTGCGTGGGAAGCGCAGGAAAAGCGCCTTTAGCTAAGCATGCTTTTGAGCCACAGCGAAGACCAAAGTGAAGCGCTTTTTTTACTATTGACTCATCATTTAGCTTATCAGTAAGTGGCACTGCATTATCGCTGTGGTTTAAGTAGTACAGTACGCCAGCAATAAAAGCATCACCGGCGCTGGTGGTATCTACAGCGGTAATTGTTGGGGCTGCTTCACTGAGGGTAAAAGCGTTATGGTAAACAGTCGCTGGTGCCGGACCATCGGTTAAAAACACCAGCTTGACGCCTAATTCAAGCAGTGATTGTAAGTAGGCTTCAACTGATTGTTGGCGTTGCGTTGCTAAAAAATTTAACTCATCACGTGAGAGCTTAACAATATCGCAATACGCGTAGCATGCATGCACGTTTTGCTCAATGTCATTGCTATTTTGCCATAAACTGTAGCGTAAATTTACATCAAAGCTAACGAGTTTGTGGTTGTTTTTAGCCTGCTTTAAAGCACACACAGTGGTTTTTGCTATAGCTGTATTGGTTAAGGTGTTTGAACAAAAGTGTAGGGTACTCAATTTATCCCAATTAATAAGCTTTAAATGCTCATTCGTTAACAGTAAATCGGCTGTTTGATGACGATAAAAGTTAAAGCTGCGTTCGCCGCTTTCATCTAGGCTGACAATAACCATAGCTGTTTGCGCGCCTTCTATGGTAAATAAATACTCAGTATCTACATTATATTGCTCAAGCGCATTAGTTAATTGTTTAGCAAAATAATCATCTCCCATACCGCCACAAAACGCAGCTTTGCCGCCGAGCTTTGCGTAACCTACAGCCACATTAGCTGGAGCACCTCCTGGAATGGGCAAGTAAGCACTGTTTTGAGAGTCTTGAGGCAGCATATCAATAAGCAGTTCACCAAGGCTAAGTAATTTGGTCATAGTGTAAATCCTAAAAAACCTAGCATGGCTAGGTCAAAATTCAAGGGAGAATTATTAAAACTAGTGTAACAATCGCTGAACAAACATAGCTTCAGCAATTGTTACACTAAAGTTGGTTAGTTAAACGCGTATTTAAACGTCAATGACGTTGTACGGCCATTAATAGCACGTGCGCGTATAATGTTGTTATCAGGTATTGAGCCTTCTTCTGCTTCAGTAATACCTACCGTATCGAATAGGTTATTTACGTTTAACGCAATATTAAGATTTTCTGATAAATCGTAGCTTACAAAGCCATTTACTTGAGTGTAACCATCAAACTTAAGATCGTTATTATCTTGAGCATAGGCATCGGTAGTACCGATAAAGCTTAGGCCTGCAGAGCCTTTTTCATAAGTGTAACGTGCCATTAATGAGTAAATTAAATCAGCTTGGCGACGAGGCGTATTACCAACCACTTCAGGGGTAAGTGCATCTTTTGCAATTTCAGCGTCTGTCCACGTTAAATTACCACGAAAATCCCATGCATCAATAAAGTAGGTTGATTCAACCTCAATCCCTTTTGCTTCATATTCGCGGTCAAAAAAGGTTTGTGATGTCGCTTCGAAGTTTTGCTCTTCAGTTTGTGCATAAAATGCCGTGGCAAAAACTGACAGTGAATCAAAGCGCTTTTTAATACCAAACTCATACTGGTTTACTTCATCAACGGCATCTTCATCGGCTACTGAGCCATCGGCGCGAACTTTACCAAATAAAAGTCGGTCAGTATTGGCGCGACCGCCTTTACTCAATCGTGCAAACGTTGCAAGGCTTGAGTCAATTTGGTAATTGGCACCAATTGAATATGATGCGTAATCCCAGTCGTAATTAACAGGGCTAGCATTTGCAAGGTCAATACCTGCAACATTTTGTTCAGGAACAGAAATCACACCGTCGCGATTCATATCAACGGTTGAGGTAACCGCGCCTGCATAGTTACCACGTGCTTCACCGCTGTCATAACGGGCACTAGCATCAATACTTACGTCACCCACCTTAGTTGAAAATGCAACATAGGGTGCACGAGTGTCGTATTCTGTGTCGTAATCACGTTGGCAACAGTTACCCCAAAAAGGCGTGCCATAAGCGTATAAGCCATTTTCAGAGAATTCAGTCCCATCGGCGGCTGTTACATTTAATAGCGCAGCGTTATCACCTTTGAGCTCCATTAGGTAGGAATTCCATAACCACGACATGGCAATATTTTGGGTTGACGCATAATAGCCAAAAGTAACGCTAGTATCATCGCTTAGCGATTTAGTCAGTTTGAAGTCGTTAACAATTGAGTCAAAGTCGTTCATGGTTACGTCAAACGTATGAATACGCATGGCTAAATCATCGTTAAATGCAGCACCTGTGGTCGCATTACTAAGCGTTGCACCCACACCACCAATACTTTGCGCTATAGCTGATGCATTGCCAACTTCAGCTGGGATCAATGAATTAAAATTACCGCTTACAGATGATTTACGAAAACGATTTTCAATACGCCAATCGTTGTCTAAATCAAATACAGCCTCAAAACCAATTGAGTCAACTTGCGGATTCATACCATCGCGAATATCGCCGTTGCTTATTTGATTTTCGCCGTTTAAGCGCACTGTTTTAGTAAATAATGCCGAATGCGGGGTATCTGATTGTGCGTCAAACCCAGGAATTGAGTCACCATTTGCATACATTGGCATAGGTAAGTAGCCAACACTTTTATCATCTAAATGTTTGTAATAAAGACGCACGTATCCATTTTCAAAATCTTTGGTCAGGTTGGCTTTAATTTGCCCACCTTTATTTGATGTGTAACCTGTTTCACGTGGGCCTTCACCTTGACGTACAAAACCACCAACATGAAAGCGTACAGTGTCATTTAAATAGGTGCCATATTCAAAGTCAGTTCGAATAGTATCGTAATCTAGGCCAAGTGTAGTTGATACGCTGCCCGATTCGTTTTCGCCATTTTTAGAAATGAAATTAATTATGCCACCCGGTGCATTACTTGCTGCGGTAGAGGCTGAACCACCACGAATAGATTCAATGGTTTGCACTGTGTTATCTAAGCGCATAAAAATGTCAGCGTTACCAAATGCAATATCGCCATATTGTAAAACAGGTAAGCCATCTTCTTGAAGCTGTAAAAATTTAGCACCACCAGAGGCAACCGGTAAACCACGTACTGCAATGTTGGCGTTACCTTCACCGCCGGTTGATTCTGAGCGAACCCCAGGAATAATTCTAAATGCCTCAGCAGTAGAGCGAGGCGTAGACACCTCAACTTGCTCAAGCGACACACTGCTTACAGAAGAACTTGACGCCATTATCGTTGTACGGCGGGGAACACCGGTAACAACAATTGTTTCTAGCCCTTTGTTAGCTTGCGCTTGTGTATTTTGCTCTTGTTGTTGTGCATTAACGCCTTGGCTAACGGCGAGCGCTAAAGCACTGATCAGATATAAAGGTGTGTTGTGTGTTGTCATGTGAACGCCTCGTTTTAAATCCTAAGGGAAGTTGTTATTTTTACTTAATCGATTAAGTAAAAATAACAAAGTTTTTACAATAAGCAAATTATTTTGTTAATTATTTGCTGTTTTTTTACTCAAACATTGATTTTTATAATGTTTTTATAGCATTAAAAGTTGTTTGTTTACTCAGCGACTAAGTTACTTTGCTCTAATGCTGCTGCTGATGGGTCACGAATATAATTAAATAGCATAGCCAAAAATAATATGACTGCAAAACCCGTAGCTAAATAAAAACCGTAGCGTACGTGTCCAAAGTAATCGCTGATCATACCCATAAATAAAGGTGCTAAGGCGGCTGACAGTGCGGTAAAAAATAATATAACGCCGGCTACTGCACCGTGTTGATGCACAGGAAAACACGATATTCCCTTAGAGTTTAAAGTAGGGTAGACCATCGACATAAATAAACCTGAGAGAGGTAATAAAGCCACAGCCCAATCAACGCCGCCATAAAGAGTGCCAACGTAACACAGCGCAATGCCAAAGCTTAAGTAAGCCATAACTCCTTGCCAACTAAACCTATTCAGTAACCATACCGCAATAAAACGCCCTGCAGCACGTAACACAAAAAAGATTGTAAGTGCGTAAGTGGCCAGCAGCGGCCATGAGCCAGTGTAATCTTTTAGCAGAGTAGGCATCCACACGTATATGGCGACTTCGGTGGCAACATATAAAGCAATTGCAAGTGAAAAACCCAGTGCATAAGGATTTTTAACCATTTTTATAGTCGTTTTTAGTGAGGCTGGCTTATCTGTACTTTTTACCACAGCAGGGTAATCGGCACGCCAAGCAAGCAATGCCAAAATCAAACACATAATGCCAGCAATGATGTAAAGGTAAGTCCAACTTACATTTTGAACCAGTAGCACGCCAACTAAAGCAGGGCCAACAATGGCTCCAATGCCAAAAAAGCCTTCTACTTTATTCATGGTTTTGGTGTGCTCTTCGTTGCTATTAGAAATATCACCTAAAAGCGCCAATGCACCGGTTTTAAATAAACCAATGGCGAGGCCAATACAGCACAGTAAAAAAACAAAAAATATAAAGCTGCTGCTAATCGCAAACAAAAAACAACTTGCAGAGAATATTAATAAACCAAGCATAATCGTTTTTTTACGGCCAAGACTATCGGCTAAAAAGCCTAGAAATAATCCACTTATTGCAATCATGGCCATAGGCGCATAATGAAACGCACTGGCTTGGGTCATACTTAATCCAAAATCGCTTATGAGTTCGGGAATGATCATGCCAACGGCGTCAGAGGTCATGGCAAACATAAAAAACATCATGTATGTGAGCCAACGAATTTGTTGCAACGGATCGCTGCTTACGTGTGTGTGTGATTTTGTCATTTGCTTTTCCTCGTTAAATGCTTGGTAACACACATTAAGTCGTCAGTAACTTATTGTAGTATTAATCGAGCCACGATATTTGTATGTAAAATATTTAAAAATTACTTGTAAATTCTCACCTGCTAGTTAAAGATATATCTTAATCGATTAAGTTTCAACTTGGTAATCACACATGATGAAGAATAAAGTTCAATTGATCACATATGCTGATCGAATCACCGGTAAAGATATAAACGCATTAACAGCACTTCTAAAGGGTCCACTTAAAGACGTTTTTGCAGGGGTGCACTTATTACCATTTTATAACCCAATAGATGGTAGCGATGCAGGTTTTGACCCAATTGATCACAGTGAAGTTGATGCCCGAATAGGAACTTGGTCAGATATTCAAGTACTTGGAAAAGACCATGATTTAATGGCCGACTTAATAGTGAACCATGTATCGGCGCAATCGTTTCAATTTCAGGATGTGCTGGCCAAAGGCAAAGCCTCTGAATTTTGGGATTTATTTTTAACTAAAGAAGACGTATTCCCTAATGGCATGAGCAACCAAGAACAACAAGCCATTTACCGTCCACGGCCTGGAAGCTGTTTTACACCAATGAAATGCGGTGATGGTCAAACGTATGATTTTTGGACCACCTTTACTGACAACCAAATTGATATAAATGTAAAAGTAGAAGCAGGCATTGCCTATTTAAATAACGTACTTACTAAATTTTCTGCTAACAACGTAAACATTATTCGTTTAGATGCAGCGGGTTATGCCATTAAGCAAGCAGGTACTAACTGTTTTATGCTGGATGAAACATTTGCCTATTTAGATAAACTCTCAAAGCAGGCAAATGATTTAGGCATGGAAACCATTGCTGAAATTCATAGCCATTATCAAACTCAAGTTGACGTGGCTAAGCGCGTAAACATGGTGTACGACTTTGCCCTACCACCGCTTATTTTACATAGCTTATTTAATAATGACGTAGACGCACTGCTTAAGTGGTTACAAATTTCACCGCGTAACTGTTTAACTGTACTAGACACCCATGATGGCATTGGCATTATTGACGCGGGTCCAATGGGCGATAAACCTGGGCTGTTGAACGCATCTCAAATAGATAATCTAGTAGAAACCATGCATGCCAACAGCAATAACCAGAGCCGTAAAGCAACAGGTGCAGCTGCAAGTAACGTCGACCTATATCAAGTTAACTGTACGTATTACGATGCATTGGGCGCAAATGATTTTGATTACTTATTATCTCGCGCCATTCAATTTTTTGCACCGGGTGTACCACAAGTATATTACGGTGGTTTATTTGCTTGCAAAAATGATATGGAGCTTCTGGCGAGCACGAACGTTGGTCGTGATATT
The DNA here is from genome assembly GCF_005887465.1 of Pseudoalteromonas sp. S1610. Lineage (GTDB taxonomy): Bacteria > Pseudomonadota > Gammaproteobacteria > Enterobacterales > Alteromonadaceae > Pseudoalteromonas > Pseudoalteromonas undina. The sequence continues at coordinate 232,464 of NZ_PNDI01000010.1, forward strand.
AATCGCCCTTATTTAGATGCCGCTAAAATAGATGAAGCGCTAAATAAGCCGGTAGTAAAAGGATTAATAGCGTTAATTAAAATACGTAATGAACACCCTGCATTTGCTGGTGAATTTACTGCTCAAGGTGGCGAAAATGTATGTTGTTTAATGTGGAAGCTTGAACAACAGTCAATTTCTTTGAGTATTGATTTTACAAGTCGTACCGCACTTATTACACAGGTTAATGGTGCTCAAGAAACCACTTTAAACTTACAAAGTTTATTAGTTTAAATAGCTTTATTTGTTGAAAACCAAAAAGCCAAGCAACTTAAGCTTGGCTTTTTTATCTGCGCTACTAACAGCACTCAGCTACTTGCACCAATATCGAGTGCGTAACCTACTTCGTGTTGTTTTTCTTCTTTAGAAATAAATAAGTTAGCAGCTATTACACCTTTTTCTTGGCTATTTTGATGAATAGTCGTAAGGCGAGGCACAAAACGGGCTGCTTCTTCTATGCCATCAAATCCAACAATACGTAGCTCATTCCCTATTTTTATCCCTTGTTTTATTGCTTCTCGCATGGTGGCGAGGGCGATTAAATCACTCATACATATAATCACATCAGGGCGTGGTGAGGCGTTTAATACTTCTTTTGCAGCTATGCTGGCAAAACGCTCGCTACTTTCAGGAATATTCCAAATGCGGTCGTCGGCTACAGTTACATTCGCTTCATTTAACGCACGCTGATAACCTCGTAAGCGTTGGTGAGAAATAGATTGACCCGTTTCAAACTCATGATGTTCGTAAACTCGGCACAATACATTTTCATCGAGTAATCTCAAGCCCAATATTGCCACGTTATCAGTTGCCCTGTGCAAAACATGTTTGGCTATTTCGTAACTGGCTTGTTCGTTGTTTATGTTAATTGATGCGTTGCGGGCAATATCAAAATCCACAGTAACCACATGTTTTTGTACTGTTTTTAGTTGCTCTACCAGTGCTTTATTTCGCGGGCGACCATAACAAATAAAGCCATCAACAAAATCAACAACGTTATTGAGATTGTCGCTATTGCCTGAAAACAATAAAACATTAATGCTGTTTTTTTCAAGCACTGAGGTTACACCACGCATAAAGCTACTGGCGACAGGGTCTGACACCATATATTCCACGCTATCTGGCAGCACTAAAGCAACAATATTAAATGTGCCACTTCGCAAAGATTGCGCCGCTTTATTAGGGCCATAATAACCGAGCTCTTTGCAAGCTTTAAGTATGGCTTCGCGTCGTTTAGCCGAGAGTTGATCAGGGCGATTAAACGCATTTGATACCGTAGCATTAGACACACCTAACTCTTTGGCGATACTTTTTAATGTCCAGCGGGTGGGTTTACTCATCAGCGACTCATTACTACTTAGCAGGAAATTAGTAAATTAACATATTAGGCTGTTTAATATAACAAAAACTGTTGCATTGAGTTAATGCCGACACTGTTTAGGTGCAATCCCAAAGGTTTGCTTAAATAAACGGCTAAAATGACTGGCGCTATTAAAACCAAGGTCGTAGCACACTTTACTTATAGCTTGGCCTTCTAATAAAAGCGTGCGGGCTTTTTTAAGCCTAAGTTGTTGCTGCCAAAGCGCAGGGCTGGTGCCAAAAGCGAGTTTAAATTGCTGGTAAAACTTACTACGACTCATACAAGTTATTTTGCATAATGTGTCTATGTCGAGTGTGTCGCTTAAATGCTCTTCAATGTATTGCAGTGCATCACTCACGTTACTTTTTAGACGCAGTTTATCGCAGTTGGCCATTAATAAATCGCGGCTTTGTTGTTGCAGTAAACGGGTGATCAATTCGTTTAACGATAAATCAATTAGGTAGTGTCGCTCGGCGCCTTGCTCACTAAATAAATGCACCATTCGCTCTAATAACTGCTGAGTTTGCGCATTATGTTGGGTATGCACTAAATTAGGGCTGTATTCAAATAAGGTATCACTAGCAAAGTTTTGCTGCATATTAAGCGCATTAGCCACATTGGTTATTTTATCTGTGCTGATTTCAATCGCTAAACAGGTGGTAGGTGAGTTGAGAGTTGCCTGTGGAAAATCAATCAGCACCCCTTGCTCGGGCGCTAATACAAACGATTCGTGGGGTAAAAACGCTTTATGATAATGACTATTCTCAACATGCATAATTTTCTTGCCACTGAGCATGGCACAAAACAGTAATTCGTTTGAATGCAGCGCCACTTTTTGCGCACTTTTATAAGTATCATAAATACTCAGTTCGCTGTTGTCGGCAGCAAAGCTCACTTTGTTTTCAATAAGTACATCAAGTTGTTGGCGTTTTTTATTTAACTGTGACGAATACATAATCAGCCTTTTTAATGATTAAATCGTTTGGACTCACAGACAATTTTTTTGGACTGCTAATCAAGTTTTTAAGCGCTTAATAGTCTAATGTCAATCAATACCGATTAAATATAAAGCAACTAGCTACATTACTCTAACAAGTTGCTGGTATTTCGGCTTAGACTTTTAGCTAACAACAACAAGAGAACACACATATGATTTACGCAAATCCAGGCACAGCAGACGCACTCATCACATTTAAACAGCAGTATGGTAACTATATTGGCGGCGAGTGGGTTGAACCCGTTAATGGCCAATACTTTGAGAATATTAGCCCTGTAAATGGCAAAGTGTTTTGTAAAATTCCCCGCTCTGACAAAGACGATATTAATTTGGCGCTTGATAAAGCGCATGCCGTAAAAACGCAGTGGGGCACAACCTCAGTTACCGAGCGCAGTAATATTTTATTAAAAATTGCTGATCGCATTGAACAAAATCTAGAGCTACTTGCAGTGGCCGAAACATGGGATAACGGTAAAGCCATTCGCGAAACCCTCGCCGCGGATATTCCACTTGCTGCGGACCACTTTCGTTACTTTGCCGGTTGCTTGCGTGCTCAAGATGGCAGTATTGGTGAAATAGACGAAACCACGGTGGCGTATCATTTTCATGAACCATTAGGTGTTGTAGGGCAAATTATTCCGTGGAACTTTCCAATTTTAATGGCTGCATGGAAACTAGCACCTGCACTTGCAGCTGGTAACTGTGTGGTACTTAAACCTGCTGAGCAAACACCCGCCTCAATATTAGTATTAATGGAAATTATTGGTGATTTACTACCCGGCGGCGTGCTAAACGTAGTAAATGGCTTTGGTAAAGAAGCCGGTGAAGCACTGGCAACTAATACGCGTATAGCTAAAATTGCCTTTACAGGCTCAACCCCTGTGGGTTCACATATTTTAAAATGCGCAGCTGAAAATATTATTCCTTCAACGGTAGAACTTGGGGGAAAATCACCTAATATCTTCTTTAACGATGTTATGGAAAAAGACGACTCATACCTAGATAAAGCAATTGAGGGCGCCATTCTTGCCTACTTTAACCAAGGTGAAGTATGTACTTGTCCATCACGCTTGTTCATTCAAGAAGATATTTATGAGCAATTTATAGAACGCATTTTAAAACGTACCAAGCAAATTAAACGCGGTAACCCGCTAGACAGCGAAACCATGGTAGGTGCGCAAGCCTCTAAAGCACAGTTTGATAAAATTTTAAGTTACATTGATATTGGCAAACAAGAAGGTGCTGAAGTACTCAGTGGCGGTCATGTTGAGCAACTTAGCGATGAGCTAAATGGTGGCTATTACATTCAACCTACTTTATTAAAAGGCACTAACGATATGCGCGTGTTCCAAGAAGAAATTTTTGGTCCCGTTATTTCAATGTCGACCTTTAAAGACGAAGCCGAAGCGCTCGAATTGGCTAACAGCTCAGAATTTGGTTTAGGCGCAGGTGTATGGAGCCGTAATATGAACCGCGCTTATCACTTTGGTCGCAAAATAGAAGCCGGTCGCGTATGGACCAACTGTTACCATATGTACCCAGCACACGCTGCGTTTGGCGGTTATAAAAAGTCTGGTATAGGCCGCGAAACGCACAAACTCGCTCTCGATCATTACCAACAAACTAAAAACTTATTAGTAAGTTACAGCGAAGATCCCCTTGGCTTCTTTTAATAAGGCGTTTTAGTTTAAACAAACAACCTATAAGTAATGAAAGCGCTGCATTGTTGTAGCGCTTTGTTTTTTTTAAAACTAATACTGATAGCATTTGATTAGTGGTTAATTATAATAATAAAGAAATGATTTATTAATGAGGCGAAATAAAACCTCAGTGAATCATGCACAAAGAGGGTAATAGGGCGCTGGGTTGAAAAAGTAGATTAAAGGTTCTAGCTCAGGGCTGTTTGTACAAGCTCACAGCTCGTCACTCGAAGCCGGCTCATTTTCTCCTCTGTGTTTAAAAAGGCTTTAGTGAATTAATCACAAAAAGGATTATGGTGATGTTTGAAACGATTGCGATTTATTCAGGGTTAATAGCCACATTATGGATATTCATTGGTGTTTATGTAGCAAGTCGGTTTTATAAAGGTTACAGCCATTCTAAACAATTTTGTAGTGAATTAGGTGCAACAGGAAGCCCAACTGAAAAACTGTCACCGCTAATTAATAATTATCCTTTAGGTTTTCTATTTTGCTTTTTTGGCTGGTATTTGGCGCAATTGGCTAATGTTTCTATATTGGTTAATATTGCTGGTTGGTTAGTTATAGTGCATGGTATTGGTACCTGGGTTGCGGGTTATTTTCCTATGGATGCTGACCCATTTACTAAACATCCAACTTTTAGCTGCAAGGTACATTCTTGGGCTGGTTTTATTATGTTACTTTCGCTGGTTGTAGCACCAATATTAATAGCTATTAGTCCAACCACAGAAGTTACCTCTCTATACTTTCGTGTTTTTTCAATTGTTTCTGTTATCGCTACATTTTATTATCTGTTTGCTATGGCTAAAGCAATAAAACTACAAAGTAAACCTGGTACCTATCAACGTATCTCCTATGGTATTCAATTAAGTTGGTTAAGTGTTTTTTCAATAGCATTAATTTAAAACAATCACTAGTGCCTATCATTTTTTTAAACGTTAGGCTTGTCAATCTAAGAAATACATCAGCATTGTGTTGATTTTAGCTCATTATTTGGGCTTATAAATTAAGGAAGACTCATGAATATAAACGATACTAAATTACGTTTTATTTTACTAAGAGGTCCTTTAGGCTGGGGAATTCCTACAGCTATTTTATTTCAATTAATCATGCACCTTACAGGTGAGCAAGATTTTTTTGATGGAATCATTTCATCTTTAATAATATTTCCTTTAGTAGGCATATTATTTGGATACTTTATGTGGCATTCAAAACATAAAAAGAACTAAATAACTGAGAGACCTACCTTAATTACTTGGTTTTTTGAAAGTTTTTAGCTGTAATTACAAGAAGGTTTGAGTGAAAATTTGTGAAACCCAAAGGTTGGTTATCCGGCCATTCTCAATTGATGATGTGCCGGCATTAAGTGAAATTCTTAGTGACGATGAAGTGATGAAATACTCAATTCGTGGTGTGTGCGATGAAGCCGCAACTGGTGAATTTATAAAGTGGTGTTTACAATGCTACGATTCATATGGTTTGGGCCCATGGGCACTAATAGATAAAAACAGCGATTTACTCATTGGATTTTGTGGTATTTCTCCACAAAATATCGCGGGTAACGAAGAGCCTAATTTAGGGTATCGATTAGCGGTCGATTTTTGGAATAAAGGGTTAGCATGCGAAGCGGCTAAAGGTGTTTTAAAGTATGTGTTTACGCAAACTACTCATCAATCCGTTGTTGTTATTATTGAACCTGAGCATATTGCGTCATTGAGAGTAGCAAAGAAAATTGGCTTTACAGATTATAGCAATCATGAATTTCACGGTCGTGCCGTACAGTTATATCGATTAACAAAGGCGCAGTGGAGTAAATGGACTTCTTTAGATGCTGCTTATGTAGCTACCTAAAGCTCAAGATAGTTAACGTTGGTTTGTTAAAAGGAGATTTTTAATGGATATAGATTCTCACATAGTTCAGCTTGAAAAAAATAACCGAAAGTTATTTAGTGCATCTCATTATTTGGGACTTACGATAGCGATGGCTGTTATTGTTTTGTTGTTAATGTTTTATTTCAGCCCATTGATAGGGCTTGCTTGTTCAGGTTTTGCTGCTTTCTTTTTAAACTTTTTCTATTCACAGTATACCTTTAGAAAACTCAACGCCCGCATAACACTACTGCAAATCAAAATTGAACAAACCGCTAAGTAAGCTGTTGCTCTTAATTTAAAGCCAGTTCATTTTACATTTTACTCATTGTTAGCTGCTTTTATTGTTGCTAAGTTATTGCTGTAAAAAAATTTGCTGATACTTATTGGATTTAAGATATTTTTAGTTCCACCAGATGAGTTTACAGTAATTATATAACCTAAGCTAAAATGGATTTTCATGAACATAAAAACAAAAATAGTTAGCCGTACTTTATTGAGTGCTTTATTAATTACGCCTACCTTGAGCATGGCAGAATTAGCAGTTACTCCTCAAACACCAGAGCAATGGCGCAGTGTTACTGATCGTGATATTGAAGCTGCTTACAGTATTTCGGCAAAAAACCATCCCGGTATGTTTGATCTTAACAATCCAGTCTTTCCTGAGCTATTAAAGCAAGCAAAAGCAGAAGCACTTGCACTGTCTGCTAAAGCGAGCGGGCCACAGGTTCATGTTGCGGCAATAGCGCGTTTTAGTACTGTGCTACAAGATGGTCATGCTGGTGTGTTTTCACGTGTTGAACGACCTGCTCGTCGCTGGCCTGGTTTTCGTGCAGTTTGGCGGGGTGATGCACTAAAAGTGTATTACAGTGAAACAGATAATATAAATAAAGGCGACGTGATAACTGGTTGCGATGGGCAAAGTACAGAGACGTTAATGCGACAAAGAGTGTTTAAGTTTCATGGACAGGTTACACAGCCTGGGCATTGGTGGCAGCAAGGTTGGCGGTTACTTGTTGATGAGGGCAACCCATTTTTAACACCTCTAAAAGAATGTCAATTTGTTAAAGCCAATGGACAATCCTACAGTAAAACCCTTGATTGGTCTGTTCAGCCACAGAGCGTAACTAAGCATTTAACACACGCCTATAATGGGGATGAGCTTGCAACCGATTTAACTTGGCCTGCACAAAACACTGCGTGGATTGCTATGCCTAGTTTTGCAAATAACGATAAGCAAACTAAAGATTACAATAACCTTTATAAGAAGGTGACGAGTCAACGTTCCAAGTTACTCAGTGCAAAAACGGTGGTTTTAGATCTTCGTCATAACCAAGGTGGCTCGTCGTATTGGAGCTTAACGCTTGCAAAAGCGTTGTGGGGTGAGCAGGTTGTTGAACAAAAAATGGATAGCTACTCACAAAATAGCCGGGTTTGGTGGAGAGCGTCAAAAGACAATACTAACTATGTAAAATCGTTAATTGACGTGGTAAAAGATCAACCTGAAGTTCATGAATTGATTAAAGAAATAGCAGCAGGTATGGCGCAGTCACTTGAAAAAAATAAGCCATTTTACATCGAAGAAAAGCAAAGTAAATCAAACCTAAGCGAAAGTACGGTACCAGTGAGTGACTTTAAAACACAGGTTCTTGTTATTGTACCGCCACAGTGTGCAAGTGCGTGTCTTGATGCCATTGATGTATTTAAGCAATTTACAAATACTCAGTTATTTGGCGCGCCAAGTAGTGCTGACTCATTGTATATGGATGTTCGATTAGCTGAGTTACCCTCAGGTTTAGGTAAAGTGATAGTGCCTAATAAAGTGTATGTGAATAGAGCAAGAGGAAAGGGCGATTATTATAAACCCGATATTGCCTATAACGATATTGATTGGACAACCGATAAGCTATTAGAAAAAATTAAACAGTTATAAAAAAAGCCGCTCAATGAGCGGCTTTGACTTTTCAACTATAAGGGGTAATCAAAAACTGTATTTGGGCAATGCATTAATTGCCCATAGAGTATCTAACGCCAAAGGCATAACGAGGACCGTATTGAGCCGCGCTTAAGAACTGGCTTTCGAAACGGCTAAATGAACGCTCGGTTTCGTTAGTTAAGTTCACACCTTCAAAGAATACCGTTGTGCTTTCGTTAACTTCGTAGTTAACACTAATATCCCACTGCAAGTACTCTTCAGCATATTGTGGCGGAGCCGTAGCACCTGAATCAGGTAAACCCTGGGCAATTAAGTACTCATCACGCCATGCACCGGTAATTTTTACCGATAAGCCATCTTTTTCATAAAAGCCTTGTAGGTTTGCAGAGTCACTTAGGCCAGCCAATACCGCTTGAGAGGCAAGGTAGTAGTTATCGTACTCAACATCACCATCAACAACGGTGGCATTGAAGCCCGCACCAAAGCCCGAGTCGCCAAACAAGTGCTGAACAGCAAATTCAAAGCCGTTCACTTTACGTGAGCCAACGTTTTCAGGTGAATTAATAGTCCATTCAATTAGCGGGTCGGTTGCTGGGTCTGGTAAGATACGGTTGTTTTCGCCAATACCCACACCATTAGCTACAATTTCATTGTAAATTGCAGTGTCAGTTGCTTGATCGCCACGACCTTCAATGGCGGCTACTGCGTTGTTCCAACGCTGACCTAAATACACATCGTGTAAGCCTTCAAATGTTGTTTTAACCTGCGTGTTATCAATCCAATTATCTACGTCTTTCCAAAATAGACCAATAGCAGCGTAGCTGCCTTCGCTGTAGTAATACTCAAGACTTAAATCTAAGTTCGTTGATTTAAATGGTTCTAAGTTTGGATTACCACGGCTACCACTTCTTGAATTTAATTTAGGTGAAGGTGTTAAAGCCAAGTTACCTAACATATCACCGAGTGTTGGTCTGGTGATTGTTTGACCCCATGAGGCGCGGGTCACTAGGTCATCCGTAAGATCGACTTTAATATCAATCATAGGAAGTAGTAAGTCGTATTGGCCTTCATAGTCTACTTCAACTAATTCGCCACCAGCGGCAAATTGAGTTAACCACTCTGAACCACCAGCCCAGTACACTTGTTCCGCTACACGGCTTTTAGCTGGGCTGACAATATCAGTTTCTTCATAACGAAGACCTAAATTTACAAATACTTCGTAGTCGCTAACGTCAAATACCCAATTACTAGAGAGATACACACTGATGGTTTCTTCTTCAACTTCGTTAGTTGGGAAGTTATCAAAGCTACCAATTCGGTAATAATCACTGCCAATAACATCTTCGGTTAAGTAAGCGCTTTGGCGAGCAAATGCTTCATCAAGGTCATAAGTGTAAGCATAACCAGGGGCTACGCCGTTAGGACCAAATGAAAACTCATCAAGGAATCCGCTTAAATCAACTCTTTCGAACATCGCATCCGGAAAAATTTCAGCGAATGTACCGTTGTTAAAGCCTGGTGCATTGGCGTTATTAGAACCACCCCAACCACTAAGTGTTTGTTTAGTGTAAGCCGCACCAAATTTTACAGTCTCAAGACCAATGTCTGTATAAGTAAATAACTTACCATCTAATTGCACTTGAGAAACTTCTGACTCACCCGGTGTTCTGGTAAAAATACTGAAGTTAGAACCAATTTGATTTGGACTCACTTCTTGTGTGCCATTGTTCCAATTAATATTGAAACCGGGCACATCGCCTTCGCGGAAAAAGTATTCTTTAGTCGAGAGATCGGCTGAGCCCAAAATAATACGGGCATTAGAGTTCAAGCCTGGATCTTTACCGTTATCTGTAGTGGTTTTTGAAGTATGGGCATCAAAGTTAAAACTTAGATTGTCTGTTGCTAACCATTCAACATTAATACCAGTTGCTTTTGAGTCTACTTCTGAGGTTTCACGAAATGCAGTGAATGATGCGTCATCGCCAGCTGAGTTATAGTAAATAGCGGTGCCGTTTTCATCTAGCTCATAGGCATTACCATTGCCGCCAAACGACCCATTCCAAATACCCCACGATAACGAGTTATTACCCGTTGTTGCATTTGAGATTGTGTGATCTAGTGTAAACGTTAAGTTATCTGTTGGTGCAAACTGAAAAGTGGCTTGCGCGTTTAAACGTTCACGCTGAATGTCGTCTTTTGCAAAGCTGACTTCTTGTGGGAAGAAAGCGGCAGATACAAATTCACCACTCTCCCCAGCGTTAGGGTCGAAAAACTGCTTCGCTGGATTGCCATCAGCATCCATTGGGCGGTTATCAATTATGTTTTCAGCATCAACCGATAGGTTAGGGTTGACTAACCAAGAGCGCACATTGGCTGCTTGGCGCTGAAAATCACGACGGTGGTAAGAAAAGTTAGCTGAAAAACCAAACATTTCGTCAGCAAACGTGTTGCTGTAAATACCTGCTACTTCAGGAGTAACCTCATCACCTTCTTCTACCGATGTATCGTGAATACCTTTAGCCATTAATGAAAATCGTTGACCCGGCTTCTGTAGAGGTTTAGCGGTAACAATATTTACAGTTGCACCAAGGCCACCTGTTGGTGTATCTGCACGCGCTGTTTTCATAACTTCAAGTGAGCTTACACCCTCCGATGATAAGTTCTCAAAGTTAAATGAGCGTGTAAAGCCTGTGCCCGCCATTTGACGGCCGTTAAGTGTTACAAGGTTAAATGATGGGCCAAAACCACGTACGGTAATTTGGCTACCTTCACCGTTTGAACGACTCACCGATACACCGGTTATACGCTGTAGTGATTCAGCTAAGTTAGTATCTGGAAATTTACCCATTTCTTCAGCAGAAATGGCATCGACCACGCCTGATGCGTCACGTTTTACATCCATTGAACGAATGAGTGAGCCACGAATACCTTTTACTTCAATAACTTCTAGTTCAGGTTCGGCAGTATTTTCTTGCGCAGCGTAAGCGAAGTTAAATGTGCTTGCAGCGATGATAAGTGACACAGAAGCCGCTAGTGGGCTTTTTTTAAACTTATTTGTGTTCATAATTGCTCTGCTTTTACTTAATTTATTACGGTAAGTAGGTACTTGTAATTTAGTACCTACCACTGAATTAGGGTTTATGGGTTAGCGATAACCACGTTGTCTATACGGTAAACTGCAGCTTCACCTGTTCCCCACGCTGGGAACATCATCAGTACATTGATGTCGCTAATGTCTAAACCTGCATCAAATAATGATTGCAACGTAAACGTGTATGTTTGCCACTGTCCAATAACAGGTACTTCACCTTCAACGCTTTGTGCAAGAGGAAGCTCTACCGCCGTTGCTGCACCTGTTGACTCAATTTTAAATGTCCATACTGAGTCAGGGTCATTTGGTGGTGTCACCATTTTCATTTCAAATTGCACAACACCATTGGCTAATATTGCTGATGCATCAAAAGAGATACCGTCGTCCGCTAAAAAGCCCATTACTGTTGGTGTAGCACCAATAACAAACTCAGCCACTGTGCCGTGATCAGCATCGTCAGTTTCTTCAGTCGGTGTAGAGCCACCACAACAGTCCCAAATACTCCACATATCTGCAGCAGTATCTTGGAAAATAGTGATTTCATCGCCTGCTGATGCACTAGGATCGTACATTTTAGCGTTATCAACACGGTAAACTGCACCTTCACCTGTGCCCCATGCTGGGAATATCATCACTACATCAATGGCACTAACATCTAAACCTGCGCCCGCTAAGTCAGCGAATGTAAAGGTATAAGTTTTCCACTCACCTACAACAGGTGCATCGCCAGCATCTGTTAATGGTAATTCTACTGCGGTATCACCCTCATTAGATTCAATTTTCATTAACCAAGTTGCATCTGGGTTATTTGGGTTTGACATCACTTTCACATCAAACTGTAGTACACCATTTTCTAAAATGCTGGTTGCATCAAATGGAGTGTCGCTACCACCAGCAGATGAACGAGTATTAAAGCCCATTACAGTGGGGGCTTCGCCAATAGTGAATTCTGCAGTTAAGCCGTGTTCTGCATCGTCCATAACTTCTGATGGAGTAGAGCCGCCACAACAATCCCACATCGGCCAATCTAAGTTTTGCTCGTCAGTAAATAAATCTACTGATGGTGATTCACCTACATCGCCTTCAATAGCCACATTGGTAATTAAATATTCAGCGCCTGCACCTGTTTGCCATGCTGGGAATACCATTAATACATCAATGGCACTTAAATCTAAGCCTCTTTCTTGTAGTAAAGAAAGTGGGAAGGTGTAAGTTTGCCATTGACCAGTAACAGGAGTAACACCTTCATTACTATCGCTAAGGGCTACATCGCCGGTATTAGGACCACCATCGCCCGCTTCGGCTTTCAATAGCCATGTAGTATCTGATGTTGGCGGGGTTACCACTTTCATATCAAAAGTTAGTCGACCATTTAGATCAAGAAGAAGTGATGCATCAAACGGAGATGAAGTGCCGGTAAAATCATCAGGGAAGTGACCGCCTCGAGTAGAAAACCCAAGCACAGTCCCGTTATTATCGTTAATGTTAAACTTAATTACATCGCCTTTGTCAGCGTCAGTAATTGTTTCAGGTGTTGTTCCACCACAACAATCCCATGCGATCCAGTTGGCATTTAAGCTGCCATCAAAAATATCAAGATTCTTTGCAACACCATCACTTGGCGGAGTAGGTACAGGGGCTTTACCTTCTACAAGTGCATCGTCTAGGCTATCGTAACCTGGACGTACTGTTTCACAACCTTTACCAGTGGCCGGATCTGAGGCACATTCGTACACACGAACATAATCAATCTCAAAGCTTTGACCTTCTGCAAATGCAGCTGCATCAATACCTAAATTGTTTACATTTTCAGGCCAATCGCCACCAACAGCATGGTTTAATATAAGGTAAAAGTCTTTATCAAATGGGGCATTATCCCAGTGAGTGGTAAGTTCGCCGTTACCTTGTTCAAAGTATTCAGCAAACCAACCTTTATGTTTAAGACCAACAGGCTCATCTTTAGAGTTGTAACGTACTTCAGAGCGACGTTGTGTAGCGTATAAATAGCCGTCTACGTACCAGCGAATTTCTCCCTCTTGCCATTCGATTGCATAAGTATGAAAGTCATCTGCTGGGTTCATACCTTCAGGTAAGGCATAAGCTTTGCCTGAACTTGAGTTATTTGGCCACTCACGACCATAGTGAAGTGTGCCATGAATATTTGCTTCAACGGTGCCATCTTCAGCGACTGTTTTTAAATTAACCGCTTCTAAAATATCAATTTCGCCAGAGCGCGGCCAAGTGCCATATACTTCATCGGTTGGCATCATCCAAAATGCGGGCCAGCTACCTTGACCAGAAGGCAACTTTGCACGCATTTCAAAACGGCCATAAGTAAAGTCGGCGTTGTAGCGGGTGTTTAAACGGGCTGACGTGTATGGTTTTTCTGCACCTTCTTCTGCAGGTAAGGCGACTATATTTAGTACACCGTCTTTAATGAAGGCATTTTCCTCACTGTCGGTGTAACATTGTTTTTCGTTGTTACCACCGCCAGCGCAGTTTAATTCAAAGTTCCACTTGTTAGTATCAATACTAGTGCTGTCAAACTCATCGCTCCATACCATACGCCAGTCTGAGACTGGTTCAGTAGGGTTTACTTTTTCAATATCGGTAGTAGTGGTCGCTGCGTCACCACCACAACCCGCCAAAGATGCTAATGAAATAGCAGCCAAAAGGCGAGTAATGCGTGTTGTTTCAATGTTCATAACTGAACCCCGTTCAACTGATTATTGTCAGAATATAGTGTATTTGTTGATTTTTTCATTTTTGTAAGCGCTTACATTTTTCTGTGTGGTAAATGTAAGCGCTTACAAATAATATGGGGGATTCTCAACTGGGTCAAGAATTTGTTTAAATAATTTACAACTGGTTTACTTTTAACGGGGTGTTTTTGTTAACAGGAACGGTTAAACGCCTAAGTAATGTTATAAATAGAGGTTTAAAAGGTGTACATGGATGTTTTCATTAGCTGTATTGCTATTTTTTAAATGGCATTATTAACAATTGCCACAAGGATGAATTTTGTTTGGGGTTTGGGTATTGGCTTAAACCAAGTGCAATATTTTTATCAGGCTGACTTGCCTGTGATTTATAGCTGCCAAAAAGTCTATCCCACCAAGTTACACTAAAGCCAAAGTTACTGTTTGTTTCTTCGGGGTTTTGGCTATGATGAATACGATGCAGTACTTGAGTTACAAGCACTAAACGCAGCGGCTTTTCAATAGAGTTGGGTAAGCGAATATTCGCATGATTAAACAGTGCTAACCCATTGAGTGCAATTTCAAATATTAATACTGCAATAGCAGGTACACCCAAAGCAGTAACGGCAATCAATTTTATAAGTATGCTGAGTACAATTTCAATAGGATGAAATCGCAGACCGGTACTGGTATCAATATGTGCATCAGCGTGGTGTACGCGGTGCAAACGCCACAAAATAGGCACCTGATGAAAAAGCCGATGCTGCCAGTAAATAATTAAATCAAGCAAAAGTAAGCTGAGTATCACTGCAATGAGTGGTGAGACATTGAGTTGATTAAATAGCCCAATTCCATGCTGCTGATAATAAGCAGCAACCGCAGTTAATCCAACCGGCACTGTAAAGCGTGCAAGCAGGGTAGAAGTAAAGGTTAATCCAAAATTAGCAAACCAGCGTGACCTATTTTTAATAGTTGATTGGCGTGCAGGCTTTTGCCATTCAAGCAGCATCATTATTGCTAGTACGCTAAAAAAGAAGCCTAGCCGCCAATATACTTCATGACTCATGGTTTACCTCGTTGAGTGCGGTTTCTTGCTGTTTTAAGGTGTAATAACCTCCATATATACGGGTGAAAATAGTTATCGCGCAGGCTATAGCAAATAAAACAGCAAGAATTGAAAAATACTGCGGCCAAATACAAAAGGCAATAAATAAGGCAATGGTTTCTGTGCCTTCGGTTAAGCCATTTAAGTAGTAAAAACTTTTGTATTTAAATTGCGGTTTATCGAGTTTAAATTTTTCAGCGGCTATAGCAAAAGCTAAAAAGCTTGAGCCGGTGCCTATAAAAGTCACAAGCAATAGTGACCCAGCAAGTGCATTTTGCTCAGGGTTGGTTAAAATAAATGCAAAAGGAATAAGCGCATAAAATAAAAAATCCAGAGTAATGTCTAAATATCCCCCAGCGCTTGAACTGCTCTGAGCATAACGCGCGAGTGCGCCATCAAGACCATCAAAAATGCGGTTAATACAAATTACAGCTAATGCGCCATACCAATATTCAAAAATAATTAGTGGCACAGCTAGTAAGCCAATTAAAAAACCTATTAAGGTTAACTGATCGGCACTCACTCCTTTTTTGTGCAGCTGTTTTACGCACGGAATAAGCACCGGTTTTATAAGTGGGGTAATAAATTTATCTAACATTTATATCACTTTGTACGTTTAGATTGATGATTTTGCCATTTGTGGCTATTGCGTCACTTTCATCATGGGTGACCATAATGGCGGGTAACTGATATTCCCTAATTTGTGAAAACACCAGCTGACGGGTTTCAATACGTAATTGCAGATCAAGCTTACTAAAGGGTTCATCGAGTAAAATCGCTTTGGGTTTACTCAGTAATAGTCGCAGTAAAGCAACACGGGCTTGCTGCCCACCGGAGAGAGTGTCAGGATGGCGCTTGGCCATTCCTTTTAGCCCAACTTGTGTAAGTGCTTCATCTATTTGCTGCTGGCGTTGTGTTTTATCCATTTTTGGCATGGCAAAGCTAATATTACCGCCAACAGATAGATGCGAGAATAGTAATGGGTCTTGATATAGCACAGCAACATGGCGTAAATGGCTGGGCAAGGAACTAATATTAGTATCATTTAGCCACACCTCGCCAGTCGCATTAAAACCCGGAGGTAATGCGCCAGTAAGCCAATTTAATAAGCTAGATTTACCGCTCCCTGATGGCCCCATAATAGTAAGAATTTCACCACCTTTAACCTGTTCATTCAAGCTCAGTAACAACTCGTTTTGACGATAAAGCTGACAATTTTTAATTTGTAATGATGGCTGCATTAAACGCCCTTTGATGTATTCATATTATGCTTGCTTGTTATTAAAAACATACCTAGGTAGTCCCCATGCCAGTATAAAGCCGAGAAGAGGTAAGCCCATTTGCAGTATTGCATACACAGCACTGGTTCGCCTACTTGCACCATTGGCAAGTGTTACGGCTTCGGTGGTTATGGTGGCTATTCGGCCACCCCCTGCTAACTGGGTTGATAAATACTGGCCAAAACTTATTGCCAACCCCAGCGCCATCGCAATTAAAATAGGCGCAAATAGTTGTGGCAATTTAACTTGTATAAACACCTTCCATGGGCTTGAGCCTAAGCTTGCAGCAACCCGCGCTAATCTTGGGTCTAAACGCCTGTAACTATCGGCAATAGATAAAAAAACATAGGGTAAAACAAACAGCAAGTGTACAAATATCACATTAAAAAAAGCATGCTGACTATTTAGCAATTGCTGTAGCCACACAATACCAAATAAAAAGGCGATACTGGGTACCAACAACGGCAGGTATATAATTAACAGTGCCCACTTCGCCAAAGGTTTAGCCGTGATTTGCTCTGCTTCTAAACATAGTAACACCAAAATAGTGGCAAAACCTGAGCTAACCACGCCAACCACTAAGGTATTAAATAAAGGAGTGTGAATGTGTGTAAAGGCATTTTCAAAGTGTAGTAATACCAAACTTGAAGGTAAGGTATCCGGAAAACGCCAATAGCCAGCCACTGACCAAAGTACTAATCCAATTAACGCAGCTGCAATGAAGACTAAAATTACATAAGTAACGATATAAGTAAAAGCACGAAAAAGTTGGTGAGCATAATGGCGTCGGCCGTTGATGAGTGACTGACTAAAAATCATGGCACTGATTTTTTCAAGCAATAGCCAAATTAGCAGTAGTCCAACAGTGATCGCTAATTGTAACAGAGCACCCGCTGAGGCCTTTATGCGCAGGGTTAAATCTACATCGTTAAACCAATGCATGATAGCAACGGCTAAAGTAGGGGGCGTATTTGGCCCAAGTATCAGTGGCATCTCAACGCTCGCACTAGCATAAGCAAGTACTGCAAAAATGGGCAAACGTAACAGTGGGTATAAATTAGGTAGCACCACTTTAAAAAATGCCACCATGGGGTAATAACCTAAATTAATGGCAATTTGATGCTGCATTCGTAGCTTTTTGCCAAGTTCAGGCTGTGCTAAAATACCCAATGCAATGAGTAATAAAAAAGGCAGCTCTTTAAGTACAAGCCCAATAATAATGCTCCAGCCAAAAGCGTCATAAGGTAATGAGCCCTCAGGAGCTAATTGCCAGCCCGTTAACCAAGGCGAAAATAAGCGCGTAAATAATCCCGATGGCGCGATTAAAAAACTGACCGCAATTGCCGCTGCAGCGTGGGGAATAACCAGTATGGGACTCAATACGTATTCAATTCGTTTTAGCCATACACTATTAAAAAATGCAGCCAGCATAATAATCATGAGCGCAAACGCTATTAATGTACTAATTAGTCCAGTGCGTATGCTCAGGCCTATCATTTGTGAAAGCCCCGGTGTATCCCATAAAACATTAAACCCAGCCAAACTCATGTTGGTTTTATTCAAGGCAGGCGCCCAGCCAAAGGCAGGCAACATTACCCCCATTAGGCCGCCTAATACAGGTATTGTTAACAGTGCCAGCAAACAGTAAGGGGTTACTTTGACTAGGCGTGAGAATAAATCAGCTGAATGGAGTACCTTACTCATTGGCTTGTTCCATAACGGGTTTCCCAGCCAGCATTAATTGCCTCCACCCAGCTCGGATGTGGCTCACTGAGTGTACGTTTAACACTATTTAGAGGCAGTGCGCTAGGATGCGGCTGTACGGTTTTAAATAAGCCCTGCTGCTCTGCGCTTAAGCTCGTTTGAATTAATACCGTTTTGTCACCCCATATAGCAGTTTTTTGTTTATGCGCTTGCGCTGCGGGGCTTAATAAAAAGTCAGCCACTAATTGCGCACTTTGCTGGTGGCTTGCATTATAAGAAATAGCGACAAAGTGAGTGTTACTTAAGCTACCATCGGCCATTGCATAACTTCTTATACTTTTTGGTAAATCATAGCGCTTTACCGCAGCCGGTACTTCTGGTGCCGAAAAAGTAAAGCCAATACTAAGCTCGGTATCGTCTATTAAGCGGCGCATTTGTACACCGCTTTGCATGAAGTATTCGCCATTGCGCCACAGATTAGGGTGCAATTTATTTAGAAACGTCCACAACGGATCAAGTACTTGGGCTTTGTTTTTATCATTAGCTGGTTGATTTAGTTTTGCTTGTAGCATTGCATCGCTATGTTGGTGTAATACCACTAATGCATATTTTAAAAAGCTCATCCCTAAAAAGTCAGGGGGTTTGGGGTAACTAAATCGGCCTGGGTTTGCTTTACTCCAGCTCAATAACTTATTTAGGGTTTGAGGAGGAGAGCTCGTTGCTAGCGTATCGTAATAAAAAGTCAGTGATGCCTGCCCCCAAGGGGCTTCCATTCCTTGAGTGGGTAAACCAAAATCAAACAACACGCTGGGATTGTTTTCTGGATTGGTGTAAATAAAATTAGGCAATTTATCAGCCCAGTCTTTTAGTAAAAGCCCGTGCTTACTCATAGCTGCAAAGTTAGCCCCATTGATCCAAATTAAATCGACACTGCCTTGAGTGTGATTATTTGCTGATTTTTCTGCGAGTACGCGGCTAACGGCCTCGCTGGTGTCGCTGAGCTTTACATGCACTAACTCAATGTTATATTTAGCTTTTACTTGCTCAGCCGCCCACTGAATATAGGCATTTATTTGCGCATCACCGCCCCAAGCATAAAAATATACGCTTTGGTCTTTACCTGAGCTTTCAACTTGCTGCCAACGGCTTTGTAATTGTGTATTTGCTAGGCTTTTAAAACTAAAAATAAGGCAAATACAAAACGCGACACAACATAAGCTGTATCGCGATAATGTTTGCCAAAATTTATTGGCGAGCATTTAAATCCCAGTTGTAGTCTAAAAACTTAACTTTCATATTGTTATTTTTAAGTGCTTTTTGCTGAGCGGGTGTCAGCTTTAGTGCTTTAGGGTATTGCATAAAAAACTGCTGTAGCGTATTTGCGCCTTTAAAGCCTTGTTCAAAATCATCGCCGTACCACTTAAATATTGAAGACATAGTTAGCGTGTTATCTTGCGCTATATTTCGAGTCATGTCTGATAAAAAACGCATCGTTTGCTCTTGCAATTGGCTTTCTAAATCAGTGGCTGTGTAGGCTTCTTCACGTAGTGCTGGGCAGCCAATACTGGCACAATTTACAGCAAAGTGAATACGTGGGTCGTTGTACTTACCACTGCCACGAATTAAATTATGTTCTATATCATCAAGGCTGCGAGTTTTATCAAGTAATGGCACAAACTCTTTGCTCCACGGTGAGCTAAAAAAACTGCCTAACTCTTTAATTGATTTAAGATCTGGGTATTTTGTTAATATCAGCTCAACAGTAAAGGCGTTATACGCGTTGATTAAAAACGCCAGCTGCTTAGGTTTTTCCCATGTATCAAACTCATTTTGCGTAACAGCCGATAACGAATCTAAATAAGCTTTAAGTTCGCTGCGCTTAGCTTTTATTGCTGAGTAATTAACCTCAGTGCTGTGACCATGATTAATAGCTACAACATGCTTGTTTAATAATGCATTCCAGCTGTCATGCATATTTTGAGCTTTGCTTGCAAACGATGTTGCAAGCAAAGCAGAACCTAATAATAGCGCTTTTAAAGGTGTTTTAAACATATTAGCCTCTGCGCCAGGCGTGGTATTTTTCCAGCAAGTTAAGTACCTTTTCAGGAGCATGAGCACGTTTCCATTCGCCCGCCACATATTTGTTACCTTCAGCCCATGTTGGGTAGCTGTGAATGGTGCCCAATATTTTATTAAGTCCTAAACCGTGTTTCATGGCTAACACAAACTCAGCAATTAAATCGCCAGCGTGTTCAGATACCACAGTGACACCGAGGATTTTGTCTTTACCTTTAGGGGTGATCACTTTAATAAAACCATTGTTAGCGCTTTCGGTAATGGCGCGATCTAGCTCTTCAAATTCAAAGCGGGTGATTTCATAGTCTATGCCTTTTTCAATCGCTTCTTGTTCATTTATGCCCACCCGTGCTACTTCAGGGTCAATAAATGTGGTCCACGGAATGACACGGTAATCCACTTTAAACTTTTTAAGGTTACCAAATAAGCCATTTACTGCTGCGTACCAGCCCTGATGAGCAGCTACGTGTGTAAACTGATACGGGCCTACAATATCGCCCGCTGCAAAAATATTAGGATAGAGTGTTTCAAGGTATTCATTTGTGACTACAGTGCGGCTCGTTTCAATACCTAGTTCTTCAAGGCCGTAACCTTTAAGACGAGCGGTTCGCCCTACAGCACATAGTAGCTCATCATATTCAATATCGATTTCATTATCGTTATGTTTCACCACGAGGTACTTTTTACCCTCGCGTGCTTCACAGCGCAGCGCTTGGTGTGAGGTTAAAATGTTTACGCCGCTTTGCGTTAGCGCTTCGTGAGCAAATTTAGACACCTCTAAGTCTTCTTTGATCATAATGCGTTCAGCCATTTCAATTTGCGTAACGCTTGAGCCTAAACGGGCAAAACTTTGTGCAAGTTCGCTACCAATTGGACCACCGCCAAGTACAACAAGCTTTTTAGGGGCTTCTTCAAGCTCAGCAAATTTGCTCCATAACGTATCACTGGTTACATAGCCGGTTTCTTCGATACCCGGAAGTGGCGGTACAAATGGGCGTGCGCCAGTGGCAATAACAATAGTGCGGGCAGTGAGTGTTTGCGTGCCGCCATCATTTAAGTTAATTTCCACCGTCCACGGGTCGATAAGTTTGGCGTAGCCTTTAATTACTTCTACGCCTAAGTTTGTGTAGCGCTCAACACTGTCGTGTGGGGCTATATCGGCAATCACTTGCTGTACACGTGCCATTATTTTTTTAAACGAAAACTGCGGTGTCGTGCTTTGTAGCCCATATTTTTCAGCTTGGCGCATTTGCTGGGCTACTTTTGCACTTTTAATAATAGCTTTACTAGGTACACAGCCAGTGTTTAAGCAGTCGCCGCCCATTTCGCCGGCTTCAATTAAGGTAACTTTGGCTTTAACTGCTGCTGCAATATAGCTGGTGACTAAGCCGCCTGCGCCCGCACCAATAACAATCATGTTGCGATCGTATGTTTTGGGTTTAGTATAGTTTTTATAAACACGGCGCTTTTTTATTGCATTTATCAGGGTTTTTGCAATTAACGGGAATACCCCTAATAACGCAAACGATAAAATTAAATCCAGCGATAAAATACCCGATAAGCTATCTATTTGTGCTAATTGAGTACCCGCGTTCACAAATACAAAGGTACCCGCCAGCATTCCTATTTGGCTTACCCAGTAAAAAGTCCATGACTTAATAGCGGTTAAACCCATTAATAAATTAATTAAAAAGAACGGAAAAACAGGCACTAAGCGCAGCGTAAATAAGTAAAATGCGCCTTCTTTTTCAACCCCAGTATCTATAGCGGCTAAACGTTCAGGAAAGCGTTTTTTTATGGTATCGCGCAATAAATAACGTGACACTAAAAATGCTAACGTAGCACCAATGCTTGAGGCAAACGAGGCAACTAATAGCCCTTGCGCCAAACCAAATAATGCACCAGCGGCTAGCGTTAAAATGGCTGCACCGGGCAGTGATAGCGCGGTCACTAATATATAAAGTAAAAAGAACCCTCCGATCACCAAAAGCGGTGATTGAGCTTTGTACTGATCAAATTGTGCCATTGACCCTTTTAGCCCGTCGAGGGTAAGGAGCTGGTTTAGGTCATAAAAAAAGAATAAACCGACACCAATCGCCGCCAGTAATAACAAACTTAATTTTTTTAACATGTTATCTCTCAAACGGTTTAAAAGTTATGGGTAAGTGTGAGCTTAGCGTTAATTGGTAATTCTGGGAACGCGAGTGTCGCGCCAAAATAGCCACCTTCAAATACAGGACGCCAGTTTTGCT
This sequence comes from Pseudoalteromonas sp. S1610, assembly GCF_005887465.1. Classification (GTDB taxonomy): domain Bacteria; phylum Pseudomonadota; class Gammaproteobacteria; order Enterobacterales; family Alteromonadaceae; genus Pseudoalteromonas; species Pseudoalteromonas undina. Next base: position 254,572 of record NZ_PNDI01000010.1, read on the forward strand.
GATCGGTAATATTATTTACATCAAGCCTCAATTTAGTTGCAGAAGTAAACGCATAGCTGGTATTAACATTTAAGGTGTGCTGATCGCGAATGTATACGGTAGCTAAAAAATCCAATGGGTAGCTTTTAGTATACAGGGCAGAAAATCCAGCTTGCCACTGAGAAGTTATTGTATAGTTAGCATTTAAGCTTAATGATTGCTCTGGGATCCCTTGTACTTGACGGTTTGAGGGCGAAAAAGCTGTGTAACTTGGTGCGCCAATGCTGTTACCCGCAATAATATCGGGACGCGAATTATCAAACGCATCGGCTATTTGAGCTGAGTCTTGACCTGTCGCAGAGTTATCATAACGGGCATCAATGTAACTGTAGCCTGCGCTTACCCAGTAAGGGTAAGCGTCGTAAAATACTTGGCTTTCGAATCCGGTCGTACGAATACCAGTATTGCTACCATCGCGATTACGTAAGCTGCGGCGTTGGCTAAATACAGCAGCATCTGCATACCAGTCGCTTTGTGTTGGCGCATATTTCACGCCAAACTCGACTAAAGTATTTTCCGTAGCAAAATTTTGTGCGCTAATTGTATTGTCACCACCTAACGTATTACCGCCGGCCATGCTGTTAGAGGTGGCTTCGTTATAACTTGCTGCCGCATAAGTGGTTAAATCGTCATTTACTGAGTAATTAACGCTCAGCTGCGCTGATTGCAGTGTATCGTTAATGCTATCACTAGCGGCTATTTGCCCTTGAGGTGCAATCGGGTCATTTGCTTCTACATCATAGTAATCAACACGATAGCCAGCACTGGTGCGTAAGCTGTCAGTCCATTGTGAGTCTTGTTGAATGGCAATGCCGGTTTGCCATGAGCGTGAATCTGTAGTGTCTGATAAATTAAAATCACCACTGCCATCATTGTTAATATCGTACTGGCCACCAGGGGACACATATACACCGGGGCGTAGCTCTACCAAACGTGCCTTTTGTGCATCAGTTAATGGAATGCGGCGGTTTGAAAGTGGGCCGGTTAAGTCAATAGGAGTGTCGGCTTCAGTAGTAAACTGGCTGTAACCCAATACTTTATTATAACGAACATCAACAGCAAATAAGGTTTGCTGCTCATCGCTCCATTGATACGTAAGTTCAGTGCGGTTTTGTGCGGTATCGGCGCCATCAATTATTTCAACAAAACTATTTTGTGCTATTTCTTCGCGCTGCAAATGTTGAAAGTAACTAATGTTTTTAATCGACATTACATCAGACAGTGCGCGCTTATAAATACTGTGAACTAAATAAGTGGTTGCTTGATTGAGATTATCAGGATCGGTAAGCACACGGCTGGTGTCTATTTTGACTTGTCCTGTAGGCGATATAATAGACCCTGCGCTAGGAACTGTGCTGCCATTCGCTTGTAACCCTTGACCAGTAATATACAGATTATGATCGATAAGCGCTTGGGTTGGGCGGTTTATACCAGCGTTATCGGTAAATTCTGTTTGGTACAGTTCAAAGTTAATGTCCCAACTGCTTTTGTCATCCGGTAAAATTTTTAATGCCGCAAACAAGCTATCACTTTGTGTGGCTGAGTAGTCATAATAACTACCCTGATCAATATGCTCATAGCTAACACGTAAGCCAATTTTATCCTCAACAATCGGTGCGTTGTAATCTACTTGGGCACTATACTTATCCCAACTTCCTGCAGACACCTTCACATTGCCTTTACGCTGATCAGTTGAGGCTGTTTTAGAGTGTAAGTTTACAAAGCCACCGTTACGTTGGCTTGAACCAAACAATACAGGTGGTGCGCCTTTAACCACATCGATTTGTTCTATCGCATTAAACGACAACGGCACACCAAAACCATTATTACCCGCTTGGCGTCGAGTACCATCTTGAAATAACTCACCTAACTGGCCGCGGATCGTCGGTAAACTTGGTGCACCAAAACCACTTGCAGCGTATGTATTAGGACTTACTGCCAGAACATCGTGCAATGTTGTTATGTTAAGTTGCTCAATTAGCTCTTTAGAAATAGGGGTCACAGAGCGGGCTATGTCTTGCAAAGCCAGGTTGTCGCCAAAAGGGCCGTTTACTGTGGTGTTTTTAATAGAGAGGTTTTTAGATTTAAGCGCTTGACCTGCCACCTCAATTCGCTCAATGGGGTCAGAGCTAGTTGTTTCATTAGCCTGAGCAGCTAAAGCTACATTTAATAGGGGGGCGAGGGTTAAAGCTAAATACGTGTATTTCAAATCGTGTTTCTCTATTGTTATATGTTGACGTACACAAAAGACCAAGACAGATAAAAATATCTTTCAATCAATTGCTAATATTTTTATTTTTTATCTTAGCGCTTAAATAATAGTACCTTTAAATAACTCAACTTAAGATCAGTTTAGGTTTAATTTTAATTAATTGAAAATAAAAATACGCTTATACGGTCTTACTTGCCAATTAGTTTATTTATATCTTTTTTAAGGAAATTTTATGACAGATTCAATCAATACAGATGTACAAACTCGTTTGCAATGGTCGCTTTTATCGCTGCGATTAGGGGTTTTCATAGTTATGGTAATGTGGACACTGGATAAATTTGTAAATCCGGGACATAGCGCCCGTATTTTTGAACATTTTTATGGGATCAGTGGCTCTACCGATACTATTGCTTATATTTTAGGTGCACTGCAATTATTATTAGTAATAGCATTTTTAGTCGGTTTTAAAAAACGTATTACTTACGGTGTTATTTTTATAATGCATGGACTATCAACGCTGTCTTCTTACAACCAGTATATTGATGGCTTTAATAATTTACTGTTTTTTGCAGCATGGCCGATGTGGGCTGCGTGTTTTGCGCTTTATTTATTACGCGATCAAGACGTAAAATTTACTGTTGAATAATAAGCAAAAAAAAATGGTTATAAGCGTTAGCCTATAACCAATAAAGTACACAGGGAGTGTAGGAAGTTCTGTTGTACACAGTAAGCGGTTAGCAAGCCATTTACTGTGTGTAACTAAAAGCACTTTTTGGCGCTTTCAATCAAGTTAAGTTGCTGTAACAAATACGTACAATAATAAAAGCAAAGCTAATGCCAATTTTTAACAGTATGAATTTTATAGATATTTATATTGTTTGGATTGTGGCTTTGCATAATGCAGGTAATTTTTTCTATATTGCAACGGTAAAAGTTACCTACTTTGCAATATGAAAAAATGGCACTGTTTTGGAATCCGATTCGACTAAAAGCAGCGCTGATTTAAAAATCAGCGGCTACTTCAAATTCTAATCGTTCATGACTAATAGGATGGGTAAAAGCTAAATACTCGGCATGCAAATGTAGTCGATCTGCCTTTTCACCGTAGTGTGTGTCGCCCACAATAGGTGTATTTAATCCTAAGTGGTGGGCACAGTGAACACGCAATTGATGAGTGCGTCCTGTTTTTGGGTAGAGTTGTAAGCGGGTGGTATTATTTTTACGTTCCAGTACCTGCCATGTTGTTAATGACGGCTTCCCTGTTTTGTAACACACCATTTGCCGTGGCTTATCATCAAAATCAAGCACTAAAGGCAGCTCTATGCTGCCACTCTCAGCAGCAATATTACCCGCCACTAAAGCAACATAACGTTTTTCTACACTACGCTCTATAAACTGTTTTTGCAGTGCTTTATGCACCCGTTTATTTAACGCAATCATTAACAGCCCTGAAGTCGACATGTCTAATCGGTGTACAATAAGTGGCCCCGAAGCGTGTGGGAACTGAGTTTTGATTCGCACATATACCGAATCGTCAATATTAATGCCTGGCACAGATAAAAATTCAGCAGGTTTATTTATCACTAACAAATCATCGTCTTGATAAACAATCGTTAGGTCTTTACCCTGTGCAGGGTTGACCAAGAGCGGGTTGTCTTCAACATTTAACCCCTCTAGCATATGTCCTAAAATAGGCTGGCATTTGCTGTAGCACGAAGGGTAATAATGTAAATGATGTCTTATTGCCGACTTAGGCGGTGCGCCCCACCAAAATTCGGCCATAGCCAGGGGCTTTAAATTATGTTTATAAGCATATTGTAATAATTTTGGCGCGGCACAATCTCCCGCGCCTGAAGGCGGTGTGTGCTCGGGCAGTTTGGCAAAAATTGCATTCAAATCGGTCACTTCGCCGTTTGCATTTAAAAACTGGTATTGAGCGAATAGCTTTTTTTGTAAATTTTTAGAGAGTACTTTACGGCGTTTTTTTAATCCGTTAATTTCATCATCTATTGTGAGTTGTGCTTGTTCAAGCGCTGCAATGCGTGTTTGCCACTGTTGCTTTAATGCTTGTAGTTGTTTTTTCTCAACAATGCTCTGCCCAGCTAATTGGTTCTTCAGTTTTTCAAACTCATCATTATTGAGTTGTTCGCCGGCGGCTTGCCGTTGCTGTTTTCGCTGTTTTCGAGTTACTTGCATCGCTTGCTGCTTGGCGATAAGTTGTTGCTCATAGTGTTGGCGAGCAGTCACTAACTGTTGCTCAATTTGTTGATAATTATCACTGTTTTGCAAGGCTGTAATTTGCGCATTAATATCGTTAATCACTTGGCTCTGCTGACTAAATTCTGCATCGTCTATATGTTTAAGTGCCACATTTGGCGCAAAATGCAGTTGCTCATCTATCCCCGCTATTTGCCCCGAATAGGCGCTAATAAAGCCTAGCTGTTGCGACTCATCTTGAACAATCAATACGCCAAACATTTTACCGGCATCAATATCATCTGTATCTAAAATAGCCTTATCTAGCTTTTTTAATTGTTGTTGTAATTGTTTTGCAGCGGCAACGGCCAGCGGATGAGTTTTATAATAAAAGGGAAACGTAAACTGCTCAGGCAGTGCAAGGTTATCTATATTTTCATTAAAAGTGGTAAAGCAGCTAGCAGGGTTTGACATGGCAATAGTGTGATTAGCAGTTTTCAGAGTAATTAGTCAGAGTGTAACATAAGCAGCGCTTTGCCACTAAGCATGCCTGACATTACAAACAAAAAGGCCAACATATTTATGTTGGCCTTTGGTATTAAGCTAATACTTATTTGTTAGCGTCTTTCACTGCTTTTAATTTAGCTGCATGGTCAATTTCAAATGCAGGCATGTCTTTTTTGCCTTCCATTAAGTAGTTGTCCATCCAACGCATTAAACGCAAGCTGTAATCGTACTGTGCCGCTACTTTACGGTTACCATGGCCTTCGCCTGGGTAGTAAACAAGGCGAACATCTTTACCTTGCACTTTCATGTAACGGTAAAGTTCCATAGATTGTGCAGGGTGAACGCGAGGATCGTCTTTACCATGCATAATAAGCAGTGGCGTTTCAGATTGACCCGCCCAGTAAATTGGGCTGCGCTCTAGGTACCATTGCCATTTATCCCATGGGTATGAACGCGCATGAACTAGGTTCATTTCGTTTGAAATATCAGTAGTACCAAATTTAGATAGCTGATTAGTGACACCCACAAACATAACGCTGGCAGCAAAGTGCTCGGTTAGCTTTGTAGCGCCCCAGGCTGATGCATAACCGCCGTAAGAACCACCGGTAATACCCACGCGTTTAGTATCAACTAATCCTAAATCAACAAGGTGATTTTTAAAGTCAACTAAGTCGTCAAACTCTTTACCTGCGTAATCGTTTTGACCCAGTTTAGAGTAATCTACGCCTTTACCTGTTGAACCTCGGTAGTTAGGGTAAAATACCGCATAACCACGTGCAGCACCCATTTGACCAGGGCGCGAGTAGTTAGTTACCCAGCCGTTTTTATCATGACTTTCAGGGCCACCGTGTACCGACATAATTAGTGGGTAGCGTGTGCCTTTTTCATAATCGAGTGGGTAAACTAGAACACCATCAAGCTCTACACCGTCACGCGCTTTAAGGGTAATTGTTTCTTGTTTAGCAAAGCGTTTGTCGTTTAACCAGCTGTTTGAATCAGTTAAACGTTTTGCCTTGTTACTGCGCACAATAAAGACTTCGTTAGGGTGTTTTGCCGTGTTACCACGAAGTGCTAGGGTTTTATCTGAATCAGAAACACTTAGCTGAGAGGCAATAAATTTACCTTCTTTTACTAGCTTTTTGTATTTGTTAGAGCCGGTTTTAATGCTTGCAACAAAACTTTCTGTGCCAACATTGGCAATAAAGTTAAGCGTGTTACGTTTATGCGACCATTCAAAGTCAACAACGTGGCCCATAAAGTTAGGTAACCATTCAGTGATTTCGGCGGTTTTAGTATCGGCAATAAATAAGCGGCCAGTTGCAGGGTCGTGCTTATCTTCAGCACCTAAAATAGCAATGTATTTACCGTCATGCGAAAGCTCGGCATCGCCTAGCTTACCTTCAGTTTTAAACGATAAGGTGACTTTGTTGCTGGCAATATCAAACAAGTGCCACATCGATTTTGTGTATTTATCATCAATTAGTGCAGTAGGTTGAGTTTTAACCAGAAGCTTTTCACCATTCGCAGCCCAATTAACGTCACTCACGTAGTTATCAACATTGAGTGCGGTAGGGGTAAGTGGCTTGTCGGCTTTAGCTAAATCTACAATAAAAAGCTGCTTGTTTTTAAGGCCTTGCTCGTACACTTCTGCTTTAAAGCCAAGTTTTTTAAGTTCTTTTTCTGACTTATCAGCAGCTGGCATTGCTAAAATAGCGACTTGCTTGTTATCAGGACTTAACTGATAGCTTGAAATAGATGTGTCTTTTAATGACATAACCGCTTGTGCTTGGCCGCCATCAACAGGTATTTGGTAAAGCGAAGTATATTTGTCGTCTTTTAATTTCGCTAAAAAGTAAATTGTTTTGCTGTCGTTTGACCATTGTAGGCTTTTAATATTAACTGAACCGGTAATAAAAGGGCGCTCAACACCTTTATCGTCAACAACGTAAAGCTCACTGTAATTACTACCATTTTCATCAACGTAAAGCGTGCGAGGTAACGAACGGGTAAATGCAACACTGTCGCCATCGGGGCTAACGGTTGTTTGTATTACCGATTTTACTTTTGGAATGTCTTCAACAGTAATTGCTGATTGCGCAAATGCAAGTGAGCTTGAAAGCCCAATTGCTATCGCTAAGCTAGTTTTTAGCATTGTTATTTCCTTTGCTTTATTAGATTTCAGCCATTATAGCAAGGTGTTCTTAATATACTAAAAAATGCGATTAATCCTCAAAAGAGGGGGTTTAATGAAGGCAATAATGCTATAGCGCGGTGTGAAACCGCGCTTAATGTTATAGACTTTTTTTAGGAGGAAGCGCTACGTTTGCAAAAATAAGTCCGGCCACGAGCGACATGAAAATTAAAAACGTTTGCTGACCAATATGATCTGCATAAACAAAGTCTTGGCCTTCAATTAGTGAGTTTAAACCAATATACGTTTTGCTCCCAGGCACTAATACAATTAATCCCTGCATAGCTACAATAGAGGCCGGAGCATTGGCAACACGGTTAAATAAGTTGCTAAATACACCAACTGAAAATGCACCAATAAAGGTGCCTAACGTGTAATTTAAATCTAAATATATAGCAGGCCCAATACTGGTGCCATAAGCTATAAAGCCTGAGGCAATAGACCAGATTGCATGTTTAAGCTTAGTTCTAAAAATAACGATTAAGCTACTACATAAAAGTAAAATAGCGAGCCATGCAGTCCACTTTGGTAATGGCTCTGGTTGTACGAAATCGGTTTGCCCAAAGACTGCAAAGCCAATAGCAAGACCAATAAAAGCCCCAAAATAAAGCTTAAACAGCAACATAAATGAGTCCATAACGCGAGCTGTGCCCGATACTAAATGTCTGGCTGCGAGTTCAGCCAGGCCAAGTGCAAGGGCTAAACCGGGTATAAACACAATAATGGCAGAAAGCACAATTAATCGAATGTTAATCTGTGCATCTAAATGAACGCTAATAGCACAAGCAAGAATAGCCGACACTATTGCCACTAATGGCTCAAGCATGTGAGCCACACGTTTCGAACGGGCCGACCACAATACAAATAAGTATACAATAAAGGTTAATAACCCAGACCACAGAACATCATTCCAACTGGTGCCCATAAGCATTGCAAATGCGCCGCCAGAGGTGGCAAAGGCAACACCTGTCAGCACTTTATTATAAGGGTTTGGGGCATCAAAAATGAGATCAAGTTGCTGATCAACCTCTTGCAACGTGAGCTCATCATTGAGCATTTTATTAACTAGGTCATCGGTATCGGCAAGTGAACCTAAATCGTGATCGCCCGGGTCAACGCGGGCAACATGGGTATATTCATCTTCATGGCCATCGGTCCAAATAACAAAGGTAACCGACGTGGGCGACATAACAAACGAAGATTTAAGATCTAGATAAGTCGCCACTTCCATTAAGTGGGCTTCTAAGCGATAGGCAGGGGTACCGTATTTATGGAGCATTTTGCCCAATTTAACGATAAATTTGCGTTTTTCAGTAAACGTTGCGGCTTTCAAATTTGTTTTGAACCAACTATTAAATAACTAAGCTAAAAATATAGGCAATAATGCTAAAATTGCCCAAGTTTATTTGCGGCGATTTTAAACACAAATCGCCGCCTGTCTAGTGATTTTTAAAGTTATTTTTTATTTTTTTCTGCTATCCACTGCGACATATATTGTGTACTGCGCATGGTATGGTGTTTGAGCATTTGACCCGTGAAATTTTTCATCCGATGAGCATCTAAATTACTGCTTATTGAGTCAATTTTTTTAATTAATTGAGCACTTAACTGTACTTTGTCATACAGAGTATTAAGCAGAAGGTTGCCAGCGGCTTGTGCTTCGCTAAATTTAGCCTCGTTGTTGTATAAAGAGACTGCGGCATCTGCAAAAGCTTGCGCATCTGCTGTTACCACTCCTGGCCACGGCAATGTGCTGTGCATACCTTCGCTGCCAATAGGCGTGGTGATGCTTGGGGTTTGCATGATCATGGCTTCTAAAAGTTTACCTTTAATACCCGCCCCAAAACGCAAAGGGGCTAAGCAAATACGCGCACTTTGCATTACTTCATACGCATCATCGGCCCAGCCTTTAATTAAAAAGCCGGTTTTAGGATTATTAAGCGCGGTGGCTTTTGGTGGCGGATAAGAGCCATAAATATGTAATTCTGCCTGCGGTAGTTGTTTGCGGATAAGCGGCCAAATTTTTTGTAAATAGAGTACCGCATCCCAGTTTGGGGCATGTCTGAAATTACCAATGGTCATAAAGTGTTGGCGTTGTTCATACGATTTAGTTTGCTCAGGTAAGGCTGTTAAATCAACCATAAAAGGTAAGTGATGTAACACACTAGGCTCAACTTTAAACACTTCATTGAGTAGCTCCATCTCATAGCTTGAGATAATTAAGCTGAGATCGCAGCGTAAAATAGCGGCTATTTCACGTTTAGCTATGTCTGATAGTAAATCGCTGTGGTTGAATTCGCGCTCACCTTTATGCGCTTCATGGCGTGCATTACGCAAACACTGTAAATCTTCGGTATCTAAAATCTTAAGTGCATTAGGACAATGCTTATCTACGCGCCAACCAAACTGCTCTTCCATCATAAAACGATCGAACATCACTAAATCGGGGTTGTAAGCTTTAACATAGTCATCAAAACTATCGCAGTTAAGAGCGATGCTTTGGCTGGTTATACCAAAGTCGGCAAGGTCAACCATGTGTTCGGTAGGCAGTGCGGGCGTGGCGAACTCAACATCCCAGTTTTGCGCCCTAAACGCATTTAGTAACGACATCATGTGCGTACCTGCAGCAGATGAATTGGGCTCTGGCCATACATAGCCAATTACCAGCACTTTTTTCATTGGCTAGATTCTCTAATTATTTGATGGAAAAACAGACTCAAACACAGTGGTATATTTTTAAAAGCTGTAACGGTATTTAAAAAGCAGAGTATGATTTCGAAAAACTAAAATGCTGCAAATTAATGGACATAAACAACCAATTTTAGCGTTGAGTAAATAGGCGTGTATTTTAGCGTATTCAGGCTACTTAAGTCATTACTTAGCTTAACACTTTATGAATGGTGCAAAACGTGTTTATATATCCGGTAATATTCAAAAATAAAAAGGATGAAAACATGAATGCTTTTAGGCTGTTAATTGCCTTGGTAGGCTGCATTGTTTTATTGCCTGCAAGTTATGCAGAGCAAGGATATCAAACCCCTTCACCAGCGCTTGCTTCACTTGTAGATGCTAAGTTAGCACCAACTAGTTCTTTATCAAGTGATGGACAGTGGCTGGCTTTGTTTGAACGCAAGCGTGTTGTGTCGCTTGATGAGCTGGCAAAAGAAGAATTTAAGCTTGCGGGGATCAAGCTCAACCCAGCTAACTTTTCACGCTCACGGGTAAGTGCCAAATACAGTGCTTTAGAACTTAAGCATGTAGAAAGTGGTACTGTGGTTAACGTAAATAATTTGCCGCAGGGGATCATTCGCTCTCCTCGCTGGTCAGCAAATAGCGAGTATTTAGCGTTTATTGTTGAACAACCGGATAACGCACGACTTTGGGTTTATAGCGTTAAAACCAAGCAAGCAAAGCAGTTAAATGAGTTTGCACTAAATTCAGTATTAACCGCTACACCTTATCAGTGGTTACCCGATAGCACAGCGATTGTGGCGAATTTAGCGGTTAACTTAGACAAACCCAGATTAACCAATGATACCCAAAGCACAGTACCAGTTATTCAACAAAGTAGCGGTGAAAAAGCCCCAGCGCGTACTTATCAAAACTTATTAACCAGCCCATTTGATGAAGCACAATTTAAATTTTATGGTCAAGGTCAATTAGCGTATATCACGCTTGATGGTAAAGCACAGCCAATTGGCCGTGCTGGCTTATTTAAATCGTTTTCAATTTCGCCTGATTCAACCAATATTTTAGTCGCGACCATCGACGAGCCATTTTCGTATCAAGTCCCTTACAGCCGTTTTGCAACTACATGGCAAATATGGGGAATGCGTGGATATGCATTAGTCGAGCTGGCAAAGCAACCCCTTGCCGACAACATTCCACAAGGGTATGACAGTGTTCGCACTGGTCGTCGTGATTTTGAGTGGCGAGCCGATCAGGGTGCGGAGGTTATTTGGGCCGAAGCGCAAGATGGCGGCGATATGAAAACTGAGGTTGAGCATCATGACTACCTTTATAGTTTACGAGCACCATTTAAACGCGACCCTAAATTATTTGCCAAAGTAGAGCGTCGTTTTGCAGGCATACAATGGGGTAATGACAACATTGCCATGCTAAGTGATTGGCGCTTTAGTGACCGACAAGTGCGCACTTATGTAATTCAACCACGTAATGCTGATAGTAACCGCGTGTTATTTTCAGAGCGAAGCTACAATGATGCCTATAAAGATCCAGGTAGTGCCATATATGAACGAAACGACTTAGGCACGCGTGTTATAAAAGTCGTAGGCGGACGTTACATTTACCTTCGTGGAAACGGTGCATCTGAGCAAGGAAATATTCCATTTTTAGATCAATATGATGTAAAAACAAATAGCACTAAGCGAGTATGGCAATCGGCTGCACCTTACTACGAGCGAGTGCGAGCTTTATTAGACGATGAAGGTAAGCGTATTATCATTATTCGTGAATCTAAAACGCAGCAGCCTAACTTTTTTATTCGCGATTTAGATAAAGATAGCTTAACGCAACTGACCCAATTTGAGCATCCGTATCCAGCATTTAAAGGGGTGACTAAAGAGCAATTACGTTATACCCGCGATGACGGTGTTGAGCTTTCAGGTACGCTTTATTTACCGCCAGGGTATGACAAAACACAAGGGCCTTTACCTGTTCTGATGTGGGCATATCCACTTGAATATAAAGATAAAGCGGTTGCTTCACAAGTACGCGAATCAGAATACGAATTTACCTACATAGGTTACTGGGGCCCAATGCCTTATTTAGCTAAAGGAATTGCGGTATTTGACGATCCTAAAATGCCGATTGTAGGTGTTGATGGTAGTGAGCCAAATGATCACTTTAGAAAACAGCTGGTTTCTAGCGCCAAAGCAGCGGTAGATGTACTGGTTGAAAAGGGTATTGCTGATAAAGATAATATCGCCATTGCAGGGCACTCTTACGGTGCATTCATGGTGGCTAACTTATTAGCGCATAGCGACTTATTTAAGGCTGGTATTGCCCGAAGTGGTGCGTATAACCGCACATTAACGCCGTTTGGTTTTCAAGGTGAAGAACGTGATTTTTGGCAAGCACAAAGTGTGTACGCAAACATGTCGCCGTTTTTCCATGCTGAGAAGATTAACGAACCTATGTTAATGATCCACGGTCAAGAAGATCCGAATTCGGGAACTTTCCCAATGCAAAGTGAACGTATGTATGCTGCACTTAAAGGCTTGGGTAAAGAAGCGCGTTTAGTGATGCTTCCTTACGAAGCCCACGGCTACCGTGCCCGTAAAAGCTTATTACATGTACTGTGGGAGCAAGAGCAGTGGCTTGATAAGTACTTGCTAAGTGATAACGTTGAACCAGTTGATATGGAAGAACAACCGATTCAATAGTGTATTATGCCGTGAGATCAAGAAGATCCACTCTTAATCTCACGGCACTTAAAAAATAAGGCTTTCGAGCTACGGGTCTCGGGCCTAGAGCCTCGGGCTAAGCTCGTTGCCCGTAGCCCGAGTCTCTACGCTGTTACTTCTAATTTATCGGAAGCTATTTCACCTTTGGCTTTTTTCCTTTACCCTTTCATTCAAAATTAACACTACTTTTTTAACCTATTGCGAGCTTTAAATGATTGATGTAGCTGCACTTGCGGTATTTATTCCTACCTTCTTTTTTGTATCAATTACACCCGGTATGTGTATGACACTGGCCATGACCTTAGGCATGAGTATTGGCGTTCGCCGAACATTATGGATGATGATAGGTGAACTACTCGGTGTCGCCAGTGTTGCGGTAGCCGCGGTGCTAGGTGTAGCCAGTGTAATGCTTAATTACCCTAGTGCATTTGATATTTTAAAATGGCTAGGTGGCGCTTATTTAATCTACATTGGCATTAATATGTGGCGTGCGAAAGGAAAAATGTCGGTTGATACGCATAACACAACAGCCGTGAGCCGATATTCATTATTTTCACAGGGGTTTGTAACCGCCATTGCCAATCCAAAGGGATGGGCGTTTATGATTTCCTTATTACCTCCTTTTATTAACGTACAATACAGTGTTGCGCCGCAATTAGCGGTGCTGGTGGCCATTATTTTACTCTCAGAGTTTATCTGTATGATGATTTACGCAACAGGTGGCAAAAGCCTGCGGTTATTTTTAACCAAAGGCAATAACATTAAGTGGATGAATCGTATTGCGGGAAGTTTAATGGTGCTAGTAGGAGTTTGGCTTGCAATTAGTTAACTATAAACAAGCCTTAACCTGAACTTAGGTTATTTAAATAGCTGAAAATGATGCGTTAAGTGCTTTAATTGCAGCTTTTGTTTTTGCTGCTAACGTGTCGCGTGCAGGCGTTAGAGCAAATACATCGTAATGGGGAAGCTGCCAATCAGTGCATATTTCTAAAAGTTCTCCTGTAGCTAAAAAATTACGTACTTCAGGCTCTGGCAAAATAGCATAGCCTAACTCATCGAGAACAAATTGAATCACAGTTTGCATATTATTAATGGCAATACGCGCTTTTGGTAGTGTTGTGCTTTCACCGCGGGTAAGGTGCGTAAGCGCCGGATCAACAGCTATATGTGCAATGCGGTTATGTGCTTTTAGGACATCCAGTGTGATTTTTGGTTGCTGTGCTAGTGCATGATTTTTATGAACACACAGTATTAATGGCCAACTAGCGAGCTGGCGTGCAATTAAGTTTGAGTCTTCGAGAGGGCCAATCGCCAGCACTAAATCTATACCTGTTCTGATCATATCAATCGGCTCGTCAGAAAGCGTTAAGTGCACATCTATATCACTAAATTGGTTAATTAAATGCTTTACAGGCTCGCTTAGTAACCCACCACCAAAACCGACAGGGGCTGCTAGTTTTAATTGCCCACTCGGACAATTTTGTAAATGCTGTAATTGTTCTGATGTAGCTGTTGCAACGGCAAGCATTTGTAAACAACTTTGATAATACAGCTCACCGGCCTCGGTAAGCGTTAATTCTCGGGGGCTGCGATTAAATAAACTCAAACCTACATCTTGCTCTATTTGTTTTATTTGCTGACTAATTGCAGAGGTTGTCATTAAAAGGTCTGCGGCAGCTTTGCTCATACTTCCCGTTTGTACTGTGCGAACAAATATATTCAGGGTTTTAGTTAACTTATCACTCATACCGTTAAGCCTTACTTAAATTAGCTTTAATAAAAATAACGTTGTGAGAAAGGGAACTTCTCACTATTATCGCAAACGCTAATTATTATCATTTACAAGCTAAATGTCACGGAGAAATATCATGAACACGGTAAGTTGTAAGTTAAGGCCGGTAACTGCATTTATTTTAAGTACTTTTGCAATTGCTAACCCTGCTTTTGCTGATGAAAAAAAACAAGATATGGAAGTAATGGTTGTCACTGCTTCTGGTTACGAACAAATGCTCAAAGAGGCACCTGCAAGTATTAGTGTTATCGACAGAGCGCAGCTAGAAAAACGCTTTTATCGTGACTTAACCGACGCAATGGCTGATATCCCGGGTGTAATAGTGACTGGCGGAGGTGACAGAAAAGATATTAGCTTGCGTGGTATGGCAAGCCAATACACGCTTATTTTAATTGATGGGCAACGCCAAAGTTCAAGAGAAACACGACCAAATAGTGATGGCCCGGGGGTAGAAGGTGCTTGGACGCCGCCAATTTCAGCGATTGAACGTATTGAAGTAATACGTGGCCCTATGTCGTCGTTGTATGGCTCTGATGCTATTGGTGGTGTGATCAATATTATTACCCGTAAAGCGCCAGAGCAGTGGTATGGAGAACTGCGTTTAGACAGCACCATTCAAGAGCAAAGCCAGTCAGGTGATATAAACCAAGCCAGCTTTTTCACTTCTGGTGGCATTATTCCAGATCTATTGGGCGTGCAATTATACGGTCAATTTTCAAAGCGAAATGAAGATGATTTTACTGCAGGATTTCGAGGCAAAGAACAAAGTAACGTAAAAGCTAAGTTCACATTAACACCTAATGATAGTCACGAATTAATGTTTGAACTTGGCTCGGCAAAACAAACATTAGATGAAACCCTCGGCAAAACAGTTGCCGAGCTTGCTCCAGGAGAAAGTTGTGGTCGACGTGGCTGCCCTGAATCAGCAACTACTGAGTATGAGCAACAAACATACTCTATGTCACACAATGGTTTTTATGACTTTGGATCGTCGCGTAGTTACATTAAATACGATAAGTTTGATAATAACTCACGTGAAATGTTTGTCGAAAATACCGACATTCAAACAACTTGGAGTTTACCGCTATTTAGTGATCATAACTCTACGTTTGGTGCGACCTATTTAAAAGAGTCATTGGATGATTATACAAGTAATAAAATTAGCGACTTAACCCATGTAGAAAACGAGCAATGGTCTGTTTTTGGTGAAAACGAATGGGCAGCAACGGATGACTTTAAGCTCACCGCAGGCCTACGTTACGATCATGATGGCAATTTTGCCGGTCATTGGAGTCCACGTTTATACGGTGTTTATAGCGCATCTAAAGCGATCACCATCAAAGGCGGCATATCAACGGGTTTCCGTGCGCCAAATATTCGCCAATCTACCGCCCAATGGGGACAAGTGAGTCGTGGCGGTAATATTTATGGTAACCCTGACTTAAAGCCTGAGCAATCAGTCAACTATGAAATGGGTGTTTACTATGATTCTGGACGCGATTTAAGCATATCGACAACCGTTTTTTATAATGAATTTGATGACAAAATAACCCGTATAGCATGCCCATTAACGCAGTGCACAGATGGCCCAAATCAGTTCGGTTCCATGCCAACTACCTACATTAATGTGGATGAAGCCATAACCCAAGGTATTGAGCTATCAGTAGATTACGATATTTCAACTGAAATTGATGTGAGTGCCAGTTATACCTACACCGACTCAGAGCAAAAAACCGGTGAATATAAGGGGAGCCCACTTAATCAGCTACCAAAACATAGTTTACAAACGTCTTTAAATTGGCGTCCAACAGATAAGTTAGGCGGATGGTTACGCGTGCAATATCGTGGTGAAGAAAGCCAGCCAACGACAGGGCCTTCACAAAGCAGTTTAATTGCTCCTGATTATACCATTGCCAATTTAGGTGCTAATTATCAGCTAAGTGACAGCGTTAAACTCGGTGCTGGAATTTACAACTTGCTTGATAAAGAGATCACAGAGCAAGAGTATGGCTATGTTGAAGATGGTCGCCGTTATTGGGCGTCTTTAGTGTGGCAGTTCTAAACACTTAATAATACAAAGTAAACGAGTACGCTAAACCGTACTCGTTTTTTGGTTTTATCTAGGCTCTTGTTCAATAATACTTAAAAAGCACAAAAGGCGGTTGGCTTTTTCTGTGTAGTCGCTTATTCTAGCAGCGTATTTAGTCATTAAATGTAACTTTAAAGTTTACTAATAATTTATAACTTTCTTCAATCCCCAAAGGTATGCCTCGTTTGAACCACATAGCAAAACAAAAAGCCAACCCTGTATTTTTAGTAGGTGTCGTTTGAAAATACCTAAACGCTTACAGCCATTAGTTGATGATGGTTTTATTGATGAAGTGATCAGCCGTTTGATGAGCGGTAAAGAGGCCGATGTATTTGTAATCGCCTGTGGCGATGACATTCGCTGCGCTAAAGTATACAAAGATGCCAGTAAGCGCAGTTTTAAAAAAGCTGCACAGTACCAAGAAGGACGAAAAGTACGTGGTGGCCGCCAAGCCCGTGCTATGGGTAAACGTTCAAGTTACGGCCGTCAATTAGAAGAAGAAATTTGGCAAAATGCCGAGGTTGACGCGCTGTCGCGTTTATCCTCAGCAGGTGTTCGGGTACCGCAAACTTACGGGTGCATTGACGGTGTATTGCTAATGGAACTTGTAAGCGATGATGAAGGCGATGTTGCACCACAACTTGGCGCGGTTGATTTAACCGAGCAACAAGCCATTGAGCAGCATACATTAATGATGCATTACATCAAGCTCATGCTGTGCGCAGGGATTATTCACGGTGACTTATCTGAATTTAACGTACTTGTAGATAGCAACGGCCCAGTAATTATTGATTTACCCCAAGCGGTTAACGCCTCTGCTAATAATAGCGCCGAAGCCATGTTTGCTCGCGACGTTAATAATATGCGCCGTTATTATGGCCAATTTGCACCGGCGTTATTACACACGCAATACGCCAAAGAAATGTGGGCATTGTTTGCAGATGCTAACTTAACCCCGCACTCAAAACTCAGTGGCGAATTTGAAGACGACAACGAAGCTGCAGATGTAGACTCAGTACTTGACGAAATTCAAGCCGCCTTTGATGAAGAGCAAGAGCGTAAAGAACGCATTCGCGACGCCGATGAGCAATAACCCTTAATTTACGTGCTGAGTTTTGATTATTAGATCAAAACTTAGCATGTAGGTATGAGTGATAACCGGGCATTGAGATTGGCAAAAAAAATCGTCGTTAATTAATTAGCTAAATAGCCCTTTGCTCATATATTCATGAAAATGAGCGCTGCGCGCATATTGGTTCATTTAACTCTACCTAAAAATTTTAGAAAACGTAGTGATAGTAATGTCTTAGGTTATTTGCTAAAACTATATAAAGTAGGTAAATGAGCGTTAAGTCGGCAGAAATATGCGCGATGAGCGCACTATTAAATTGTTAGGCATATACAAGAAGTATTGTGTTAGATTCAAGACCGAATAAACCTCTCATACTAGGCGCATTATTCAGCGCAGTTGCTGCTTTAGCTCATTTGGGCTGCATTATATTTGGTGGTGATTGGTATCGCTTCTTCGGTGCGGGGGAGCAAATGGCTAAGATGGCTGAAGCAGGTGATTCTCACCCTACAATTGTTACATCTGTTTTAGTTTTAATTCTTTCAATTTGGTCTGTTTACGGGCTGTCTGGTGCAAGATTAATCACTAAGCTACCACTTTTACGGACTGCTTTAGTTCTCATATCATTAATTTATGTATTACGTGGTGTGTTATTCGTAGCATTAATGTCTATGTTTCCTGAAAATAGCATAACATTTTGGCTTGTAAGTTCAGCAATATGTTTAAGTATCGGTATGTTATATTCAATTGGCACTTATCAAAGTTGGTCAAAGTTAAGTGTAAAATATGCCTAACAAGTCATTTCAGCAGGACAAAAAACAGCTGGTTTTTGCTCGTGCCTCGCTAATTTTAACCAGCTATTTTATTGCCTCTGAATGAGGCGTTAGCACTATCAAAATGGAGTTTCGGTGTTTAATCAAATAGAAGTAAAAGAATTCCTGATTAAAATTGGCAAAAGATGGCTGTTTCCTGATCTATCAAACAAAATAACTTGGTTTGTTATTTCAGTTGGTGGAACCATCTTATTAACACCTGTTGTATTGAAACAATTATTTTATAATTGGCTCGTTGATACTATTAACTTAAATTCAGGTCAATATTTCACGTTAGCAGAGCTTCAATCGGATTCACCTGATTACATTATAGGAACAAGCCTTATGGTTTTGGGCTTGGTGCATAATATTGTGAATCGTTACTTTTTATACAAAACGGCTGTTACAGAGCAAAAAGAATTAGAAGCCTTAAATGAAGTGGATAGGGATTTGTTCAAAGAATTTCTATCAGTTTTCCCATCAGACTCCTTATCAATTGAATTGCTTAGAGATCATGATTTTGGTAATTCTTACCACGAAAACGGTACGACTCAATTAGATATATTTGTGAACACATGGAATACCGCAGAAAAAGAGTTCTTAGATGCCGCACTAGAAACTCCAAAAAAAGAGCTTTGGTCTAAATGTCGTAAGTTTGTTTATGAGCTAGCATGTGGTTCTCATTTTATTGGCTCAGGTCCAATATTGACATGTATTCCAAATGCATACCGTGGAACTGATGACTGGCCTCAACATGTTGATGATAAGCTTAAAATGTTAAATGATTTAGCTACTGAATGTTATGAATTACATAGAGACTTTGTGCTTCTATCTCGGCGTAAATTGAAGTGCTAACAAGTCATTTCAGCAGGACAAAAAACAGTTGGTTTTTGCTCGTGCCTCGCTTATTTTAACCAACTATTTTATTGCCTCTGAATGAGGCGTTAGCTTTCTAGGAAGTTCAGATGACATTAAATGACTTAACGGTAAATTTCTCGCACCTTGAACGAGACTCTCTGTTACCTGAATGGGAGTGGTTATTGGATGGAGAATATTTACCTATATTGCTTTCAGCTTCCGGTGATGCATTTGTTCAAAATATAAATAATGGCCAAGTTTGGTGGCTAGACTCAGGAGGCGGTGAGTTCTCACAAGTAGCGGAGACACCTGAAGGCTTCAATGAGTTGTTAGCCAATAAAGAGTTCGTTATAGAATACTTTGCAGTTCAAATGGTAGGTGATTTAATAAAATCAGGTAAATCATTATCACACAACCAAATTTATAGCTTAACAAAACCTTGGCTGTTGGGTGGTGAGTATAAAATTGAAAATATTGAACCAACTGATATTGAGGTTCATTTTTCCCTAACAGGTCAAGTGGCACAACAAGTTGGTGTAAGCGAAAGCTAACAAGGCCGTTAAACAAAGGACACAAAATAGCAGGCTGTGCTCCTTCGTCGCTAATTTTAGCCTGCTATTTTGTGTCGTTTACGGCAAGCGTTAGCATTAAGGAGTTAATTTGGATAGTCTATTGAAAATAACATCGCTACTTAATTTTTTAATTTATACCGTTGTGGCGATCTTTATTCTGATATCTCAGGGTGAATTTTATGAAAACCATTATTGGTTTTTAATTGCTTTTTTGGGTGTTTCTATAGCAGCGTCAAACTTAAAGCCCGTTAATGATGTACTTGTTGGTATTCTATTCTCAGGGCTTACAGCTAATCTCTTATTAGTTGCCTCGGTATCAACAGGTATAAAAATCAATAGTGCTACATTTTTGATTTTTTTCGGGTACTTATGCGCAGGCTGCTTTTCTGTATGGTTCTTTATCGCACGGAATAAGTATCAGAGTTTTAATGCTAACAAGTGACTATGGTGCTCAATGTCCTCTCATAGCACACAGGCATACTTCGGCAAAGAGCGATGAACGATCATTCAGGTGAGTCGTTTTTAACTTAGTAAGAATAAAAAGAAACCCTCCCTTTTTTACATAGCGAAATAACCTACATTAAGCATAAAATTTATAGCTGGTAATAACTTACACTATTTGTTATTAATATATGTTAATAAAATAATGGTATTTTCACGCTGGAATGTGGAAAGTGTTAACTGATAAAGCGGTTGTATGTACAAGGAGTTATGGTGAAGAAATTCTTCAAATATCTAGGTTTTGGAATTTTAAGTGTTGTTATATTTTTCATTGGTATTGGAGTTGTTGCATCCATAAATACTGTTGATAAAGAGGCCGTCTTTGAGCCTTTTATTGTAAAGGCAATCCCTAAGTTAACAACGTGGGAAGTAACTCCTTTTAAAGAGCTAATGTCTGAACAAGGTTACACTAGTGCAACTTCAGAGCAATGGGAGTTGTACGTAAAAAAGGTTGCTAAATTAGGTGTATTTCAATCAGTCGGTAAAGCAGAGTTGCAAAATTGGAAAACGTTATCTCCAGTTGGTAGCTCAAGTGTGACATATGCTGTTTATCAGGTACCTGTAACCTTTGATACAGGATTAGCTCATATTCAATTAGGTTTGCAGTCATCTGACGGTAAAGTTGAAATAAATAGTATAAAGTTTTTATCTGATTTGTTAATGCAATAGTACATATAACAAGGCCATAAATTATTGAATGCATAATAGTTGGTCTTGTTTCGTGATGCTGCACACCTTAGTAAACTTAGCCACCAGTTGTACATTTTATTTAGCTATATTTTTAGGGGTAGTCTTTGAAGTACATAACTATATTTTTAGTCCTTTTACTGGTTGGTTGTAATAGTACTAATGAAGCGGCAAATTCAAGTATTGTGTATATCAATGCGCAAACAGATTCACCTGCTAAATGGGTTGTGAAGATTGAACCAAAATATCCTGAAGATGCAGCTAAAAATAGCGTAGAGGGCTACTTAAAATTCAAAGCAATAGTGAATGAAGTTGGAGCGTTAGAAAGAGTTGAAGTAATTGAACCTACTCCAAAAGGTGTATTTGAAAAGGAAGGTTTACGGGCTTTAAAGCTATGGCGATTTAAGCCTGCGTTATTAAATGGTAGGCTGGTTAAGGTTGAGTACGCTGGTACTCTTGAGTGGAGGTTATAATGTCTCTAGATATGAGCATATCATGGAGATCTAAGCAACCTAAACAAAAACGATGTGATAGGTGTGAACTGTATTATTCTGAGTTTTTGGATAAATGTACGCATTGTTCCGATTTAAACGAAGCACAATTACTTATGCTTAAGGCTAAACATCAAGAATCTCTTAAACACAATGCTAAGCTTGGTAAATATTTATTTATAGCTGCTGTTGTAATTGGTGTATTACTTTTTGTTAGTTTTTTATGGTAGCGTTGGGTTTTTCCTTAAGTGGAGTAGGGTAAGTTAACAGAGAAAAAACCTTTAATACATTGAGCCTAAAAACTTATATCCATCCGGTAACTTTAAAATTAATCACAATGAACTACCCGTCCACGTAACATTTGTTGTTATTTCATTAAACCTATAACTCCTTCATTAACTAAATGGGTCTGCGCTTCATCTGTATGGGGCTTAAAATTCTTCCAGCGGCCTATGGCCTTGTTGTTAAGCGGTTGGCGCACTTGCATTTTGCTAGCGGTTGATACCGGTGCGGTGTTTAAATGAAAATCAAGGCACTGTGGTTGCCAGTCTAAATCGCAATAGCTCACTAACTCTTTTATTTTTTGCTCTGGTGCGGCGATGAGTTCTTCGTATTTTACTAGTTTAATATTGCTGTGCAGGGCGCTAAAGTGCTGCATCAGTTTATAAAAACTGCTGTAAAATTTAGCGGTGTCGAGTAAGTCTAACGAGTACGCGTAGTAGGGGTTGTTAATGGTAAATAGCTGACGATAGTTACCAATACAGGTGTCCATGGGGTCGCGAAGTAGGCAAATTATTTTGGCGTTTGGTAGGGCTTTGGTAATTAAATCAATATAAAAAAAGTTAAACGGTAGTTTATCAATAAAGTGTTTATGACTGCCGGTTACAACACGGGTTGCTTCAAGATAAGTGCTGCCAAGTTTTGCAAAATCAAGGTGGTAAGCTTGGCTTAAGGTGTCTATATCGAGTACTTGAGGCGTGTGCGTTTGGCTAAGTTTTTTTACACTTAGGCCAAAGTCTTGCAGCTCGCCCGCCGATTGTACGTCGGTGTGGCTTGATAAAATGCGTTCAACTAATGTGGTGCCAGAGCGCGGCATGCCTAATACAAAAATTGGCTCACTGCTTTGGTTGCCAGCTGTTTGTTGGTTTTTGTATTTATCACCGAGCTGTTTTATATGTGCAAATAAAGCCTCAGACGCTTGGTTATCAAACGCCTTATTAGCGAGTTTTGCTGCTTTACCTTGTTGTAACGCGGTAAAGGCTGCTGAAAACTCTCCTAAGTCTTGATATTCTTTTGCCAGCGCATGACCTATATGCAGTTTAGCGTCGGGATGATTGACCTGTTCGAATACATTTTTTAATCGCGTGATGTGGTTATTATGTTCGGTGACTTTAGTTAAATCGGCTAAGGCAAAATGACTTTGATGATGAAGCGGGTTCAGTGCAATGGCATTTTCAAACGCTTGCTGTGCTTTATCAAACTGGCCTAAAAACTTAGCGCATACTCCATAGTTATAATAAAACTGCGGTTGGCTGCTGTTACTCGCCTCAGCTAAATTTAACGCGCATGTAAAGTAGTCAGCAGCATGCTGATGTAAACCCGCTTGGGTGATCGCGACGCCTAATGTATCGGCATCAAGTGCTTTACTAATATGTTCAATATTAACGCTGAGGGCGGTGTTTTTTGCTTTTTGTAAGTCGCCGGTAAGGGCGTAACACTTGGCAAGTTGTGCTGTATATTCAATAGACTGGGTAAAGCTTAATGCTTTTTCAATTAGCTTTATGGCTTTATAAATTTGGCCAACCTGTAAATTAACCATAGCTAGCAAAAAGTAGCCATCAGCAAAGTCAGGCTGCTGTGTCACTAGCTCAACCAGTGCTTTATGCGCTTGCTGAATATTGCCTTGGTTTAGACTGTTTATAGCGCTTTGGTGTAGTTGCTTTAAGTTTGGCTGCATGAATACTCTTATAAATAATGTACTTACAAATAAAAAGGCTCAAAATTAATTTGAGCCTCTTGATTGTACTTAAACTTATCGTTTAATTACATTTCAAACTTGTCGCTTAATTATATTTCAAACTGATAGTTAAATTTAATGCCAACAGTAAGCGGGCGATTAATAAAGTAACCATAGTTACGTTGTATGTCTGCGCCATTGGCTGTTGTAATATCCGCATCTGAGCGACGAACAGAGGTAACCGCATATTTATTAAATAGGTTATCTACATATAACGTAGTCGACCACGCATCGGCGGTTAATTTAGCTGAAATATTACTTAAGCTATAACCTGGGAGTGCTTCACCGTTGTCACGTAGGCCTACTTTTGAAATTACATCACTTTGTGCGGTTAAACCATAGTTAATATCAAGGGTTTTGTCGTTAAACACTTCTGTTTGGTAGTTAATCCCCATAGAGAACTGGTGCTCAGGTGAGCCCGGTAAACGGTCGCCATCTACCGCACCATTAGTGCCATCGGCATTAAATAAATACGGAGCGTCTGAGGTTAGCTCTGCTTTTGTATAGGCATAAGTTGCATAGGCAGTAAACGAGTCTGATAAAATTGCACGCGTGGCAATTTCAATCCCTTTCGCATTTGCGCTACCAGCATTTGATAAGTAAGGTAATTGGCCTACTGTTGTTGCACCGGCAATTTGTGCGTTATCCCAATCTACATTGAATAGTGCGGCATTAAAGTGTAGCTGGCTTCTCATCCAGGTACTTTTAAAGCCTAGCTCATAGTTGGTGGTTGTATCTGCATCGTATAGCATTTCATCTGGTGTACCACAGCCTGTTTGTTGGTCTTCAGGTAGAGGTGTTGGGCAAGGCACTAAGCCATTTGAGCCACCAATTCTAAATCCTTCACTTATAGTTGCATACGCCATTACTGAATCTGTAAATTGGTATTTAGCATTAAATTTGAACAGATTACCGTTGTCACCGGCTTCGTTCTCTTCAAAGTTAACTGAAATTTCATCAGGTGCAGCACCTTCATACAAGGTATTTGCTAATGGGAAATCAAAAGCCGCTTTTGATTCTACGTCGTATTCGTAAAAGCGCGCGCCAATGGTAATGTCGAGTTTATCGGTTACTTGGTAACCCACTTCACCAAAAAGTGCTGATTCAGTGACTTTGCTACCAGTAATTTCTAAATATTCTAAAGAGTCTGGTCTTAGCTGTGCGCCACCAAAGTTGTCAACCGCGAACTGATCAAAGCCTGGCGTAAACTCTCTGCTTGATGCGTCGGTATCGGTTTTATTGTAAAAACCACCAACAATCCAGTTTAAATCGCTATCACTTTGTGAGACCAAACGTAGCTCTTGAGTAAAGGTATCGACTTCGTCTAATTCACGGGTAAATGCCGAAAACGAAGGAAACTCTTCGTAGCCATAGTCTAAACGAATTAAAAGGTCAGTTTGATCTCGTTGACCATCGGCTTCAAAGTGTGAAATACCGGTAGCTGATACCAGCTCAGCAAAACCTAAGTCGGCTTTAAGTTCGAGGCTCAGTAATTGATCTTCTTTTTCCCGTGGCTCTTCAAAACGGTACGCTGACTCGTATTTGCCGATACGATCATTTAAACCATTATTTTCGTTAAGGCTATTGTGATGAACAATTGAGCGGCCTTCGGTGTCTTGCTTTTGATAGAAGTAGTTTAATGTGCCTTCAAATGACTCATTTGCTTTGTAACGCAATGAAATACGCCCAGTTGTGGTGGTTTCACCGTTGGCGTCTTTTACATTTTTAAGATTGCTGTTTACTGCATCAAGGTTTGTCCAATCAGGGTCGGTAATCGACACACCTGGTTCACGAACTGTGTAGGCGTAGTCTATAAACCCTGGGTCTTCATAAATATTTAAACTGGTACGTACAGCCAGTTTGTCTTCAATTAATGGTAAGTTGAAGATAAAACCGGCTTCGCCACCGACCGAATCACTTTCTTGAGTTTGAAAAACATCACCAAATACTTCACCTGATATAAAATCAAGCTCTGGCTCTTTAAGCATGTAACGAATAGCGCCACCCAATGTGCCTGCGCCATACAATGTGCCTTGTGGTCCAATAAGTACTTCTACTCGTTCTACATCAACAAGGCGCATATCTACCGATACTGGAATTTCGTTAATGTAAGTGGCTACCGTGCCGCCATCTGATGACGGGCCTGATGAATTTGTATTTAATCCACGAACTATAATAGGTGAGCCAGAGCGACCACCTTGATCAGTAATTGTTAAACCTGGCACCCAACGCGCTACATCGGCTAATTCGCTGATATTTTGGTCTTTCATTACATCGGCATCAAGCGCAGTAATGTTAAGAGGCGCAGCCTGAATAGAGCCACTTCGGCGTGTTGCTGTAACCTCAATAACTTCAAGCGATTTATTTTTTTCAATAATTTGCTCTTGTGCTGTTGCATTACCGCTAAATAATACACCGCTCAGTGCGCTTGATACAGCCAAGGTTAACAGGCTTGGTTTAAACATAAAAATTGATCCCAGTTAGATTTAGTACGTTAATAAATGAGCGCTAATAATATCAGGGAGTTTTGTTGATGGAAATAAAAACATGAATTTTAATTCACTTTTTTAGAATAAAAATTAAGTTGTGGTTTTTTACTTAAATTTAAAGTTTAAATATAACAAGGTGTTTGTATAAATAATGCACACACCGCAAGTGGTATATATTGTTTTAAGTGCAACAATGAATGGTGTGAAAGGAGAGATAAAACGTAGGCTTAGTTATACTAAGAGGGAGTTGTAAAATAGGAGATGAGAAGTTGCGCCATGATAGTTCATGACGCAATTAAATTATTAAACTCTAACCAGCAGGCTGCTTTTTACCATTAGACATTGAACTACCTACCGAGGCAATAATCACCAGTAAAATAGCCAGCCACTGCCAAATGCTTAACAGTTCACCTAAAATAACTAAGCCAGCGAGTGCTGCAATTGCAGGCTCTAGGCTCATTACAATACTAAAACCTTGTGGCGACATATTACGTAAAGTAATCATTTCAAGAGTATAAGGCAGGGCGCTTGAAAGCACGGCGATAGCAATACCTAATGGAATAATATCCCAAGTAAATGCAGCACTTTGTGAAATGCCGCCATAAGGCACCAGCACGATGGCTGAAATGGTCATGCCCATCGCAACCGTTGCGCCACCAGAGCTTTGGCTGCCTGTTTTCTTACCAAATAAAATATAGCCAGCCCAACAGGCACCCGCTGCAAGTGCGAGCACTACACCGACTGGATCAAGGCTGTCTTGACCTTTCATATCAGGTAAAAGTAATAATATACCGGCCACTGCACAGGCAACCCAAAATAAGTCACGTTTTCTGCGAGAAGAAAACAACGCGACAGCTAATGGGCCTGTAAATTCAAGCGCAACCCCAATACCTAATGGGATACGTTCTATCGCGTAATAAAATAGAATATTCATGCCGCCTAAACTTAAGCCATAAATTAATATGGGTAAGCGTTGGCTTGCAACAGGGAAGTGTTTCCATGGTTTAAAAATCAAACACAAAATAGCGGCCGAAAACCCTAAACGTAAGGCTGTTGTGCCCTCAGGTCCAACAATAGGAAAAAGCTGTTTAGCCAGTGACGCGCCTGACTGAATCGTCATCATTGCTAGCAATATGCATAAAATAGCCAGTAATAGATCTTTGGTTGATTTTTGCATGGATGTCCTTAAAGATTGCGATGAATTTTGGCGGCATGTTACCTGCTTTTGATCTCAGAGGTAAGTCAAATTTTGTGATCTTTTTAAGCTTAATTCAAAATAGCAGTGTTTAGTAAAGTGAGCTCAAAGGCCAAGCGATAAAATACGCTTATCGCTTAGCCGGTAGTTTTTGTTTTATTCAGAGGATAAATCTGCTGGGTAAACAACACCAAGTTGTGCGCGTGCGGTGTCAAGTACTTGCATTACATCGACAGAAAGCTGATGAGTATTAACGCTAGACTCCCCCTGATTTTGCTCAATGGTATTGATAAAGTTCTCGAGTTCGTACTTCATAAAGTGCTCGTTAAATTCCGTGCTGATAAGCTCTTTATGACCATTGTTAGCAATAAACTCTATTTTTTTAAGCTGCGACACGGCTTCAATTCTAATTCGACCTAATTCCCCCTGAATTTCAGTGATATTTTCGCCTTGTGAAATTTTCGAATAGCTGATCACTGCTTGTCTGTCGGGATAATTTAAAAGCACATCGCCTGCACCATCTACACCACTTTCAAGTAATACGCCGCTGGCGTGAACAGAGCGTGGTGCTCCCCATAATGCAATAACGAGATAAAGTGGGTAAATACCCAAATCTAGTAAGGCACCATTAGCAAATTCAGGTAAAAAAGTATTAGGGCGCTCACCATTTTTATACTTGTCGTAACGTGATGAATACTGACTAAATTGACCAATAAACTTACGTGGTGTGCCTATTTTTTTTAGGGCAGCTTGTAAGTGCGCAAAATTAGGTAAGTGCGTTGTCATCATCGCTTCCATGTAAAGGCGCTGATGTTGCTTTGCCGCAGTTAAAATAGCCGCAAGTTGCTTGCTATTAGCCGCTGAGGGCTTTTCGCCTAATACGTGTTTGCCCGCTTTTAAACACTGTATTGCATATGCACTGTGCAGGCTATTTGGCGCCGCTATATAAACTACGTCTACTTGTTCATCTTGGCACACAGCATCAATAGAGGTAAAAATTTTAGCATCGGTATTTGTTGGATGATTAGCTAAAAAGCGCTCGCCGCTGCTTATTTGGCGAGAGCAAATACCGTATAAATTAAAATTGCTTAGTGTATTAGCCGCTGCCAATAAGGTGTCGCTAATAAAATTAGTACCTACAATTACAAAATTCATGTTTAGCCTTTTGCTGTTTTTAAACAAGGGCGCAGTTTAACAATGTTTGGCTCTAAATGCGCGGGCAGAGCAATTAAACCAACGTTTAATGCTAGTACATAATGTGGCTTGCTCCTGATAACCTAAAAGCTCTGAAATTTGAGTCACCGACAATTGGTTTTGTAATAAATAGTGCTCACATAAGGCGCGGCGAGTGGCGTCTTTGAGCTTTACAAAACTGGTATCGTGCTTTTTAAGTTCTCGGTGCAAGGTGCGAGGGTGAATATTAAGCGCAGCGGCAATAGTATTATTAGCGCTTTGAAATATCGGCAGCATAATGCGAATAAGCGCGCTTACCTGAGCGGGTAAAGATTGGCTATAAGCATTATTTTCAGCTAAAAAGTTAAGTGCTGCTTGGGTTTTATGTTGCTTAGTTACGTTAAGTGTTAAATCTAAGTCTTGTTTGGCAATTAATACACCGGCGCTATTTCTATGAGTAATAACCTTACAGCCAAAATGCTGGTGGTAGGTCTGCTTATTTGCGCCTAGGGTATGAGGTAAAAATACACTTTGTGGCTTACAACGGCCATTACTTATATTTTTTAAAGTGGCAATGGCCAATGCAATGGTGAGCTCTATTACTTGGTTTATTGCCGGTAATGGCCTGAGATTTATAGCGAATGATAAAAACACGTGCTCATTATCATCAAGTGGGTGAGTGGTTAAATTAAGCGCTGGCGTATGTAAGTGCAAATATTTTATCACCCAATCTAGCGCCTCGGCTAAATTAGTGCCTGTTTGAGCGGCTATTGCAATATGGCCTAAAATATCAAAGCTTTGCAGGCTTGCTAGTTTTAAACCAAAATTTGGACAATTCAGTGTATTGGCGCAATGCTCTAATAGCTGTGCATACGCGCGGTAAGTAAGGGTCTCTTGCTCTAGTTTATTAAAGTCCACATTAATGGCGCACTGCTGCATTATGGCAGCGAAACCTCCCCCAAGTTCTGCAATTAAATGGTCTATTCCTTGTAAAGAAGTGGCTCTAATTAAACGGCTCATAAAATATACTTTTGGTGAGGGTGTCTAAAAATAACAAGTTTTTATTCGATGTTCCATGCAAACTGGTTTTTTAATTGGAGAATAATTATGCATACCACTACATTTGATTACATTGTTGTTGGCGCAGGCAGTGCAGGCTGCGTTATTGCATCGCGATTATCTGAAAATAAAAATGTGAGTGTGTGCTTAATTGAAGCGGGCGGCAGTGATAAAGGTGCAATGGTTCAAATGCCTGCAGGGGTTGCTGCTAGTGTGCCTTATGGCATTAATAGCTGGCATTACAATACGGTACCTCAAAAAGAACTTAATAACCGCTGCGGATTTATGCCTCGTGGCAAAGTGCTTGGCGGTTCAAGCTCCATTAATGCTATGGTTTATATTCGGGGTAATAAGCACGACTATAATAGTTGGGCTGCACTGTGCAATGAGGGCTGGGATTATGAGAGTTTATTGCCTTATTTCATTAAAGCTGAAAATAATAAAACCTTTACTGAAAGTGATGTACACGGGGTTAATGGCCCTTTACATGTGCAGGATTTAAGCCTGCCAAGCCCTGTAAATCAGCTGTTTTTAAACGCCTGCGAACAACAAGGTGTACCGCACAATGGCGATATAAACGCAGGGCAGCAAGTGGGAGCCAGGTTATCGCAAGTGACTCAATATCAAGGGGAGCGTTGTAGCGCGGCAAAAGCGTATATAACCCCCCATTTAAATCGAAAAAACCTAACTGTGCTTAGCAAAGTACACGTTAATAAAGTACTTTTTTGCGATAAAACCGCAACCGGAGTCTCTGTTTCTATAAACAATAAGGCCGTTGTATTGCATGCAAAAAAAGAGGTGGTTTTAAGCGCTGGCGCAATTAACTCACCGCAAATTTTAATGCTATCGGGAGTTGGCCCTAAAGAGCAACTAAAGCAGCATAATATTGAAATAGTAAACGAGCTTTCTGGTGTTGGAGAGAACCTTCATGACCACTTAACCGTTGTGCCATTGTATAAAGCTAAATACAGTAAAGGCACATTTGGTATAAGTGCGGGTGGGGCGTTTAATATTGCAAAAGGATGCGTTGATTGGTTTGTAAAACGTGAAGGGCAGCTTACTAGTAATTTTGCAGAATCACATGCCTTTATAAAGCTATTTTCCGATTCAAAAGTACCCGACGTACAGCTTGAATTTGTAATTGGGCTGGTGGATGACCATAGCCGTAAACTGCACCTAGGCCATGGTTATAGTATTCACTGTAGTATTATGCAACCTAAAAGCCGTGGCATGATTCGATTAGCCGATGCTAACCCCTTGAGTGCTCCACTTATTGATCCTAATTATTTAAGCCACCCCGATGATTTAAACGTGATGTTAGCGGGGCTTAAAAAAACACTGCAGATTATGCAAAGTGAAGCATTTGATGTAATTAGAGGTAATATGGTTTACCCGCTAGATATTAACAATAATGAGCAGCTTATTGAGTATATTAGGCAAACGGCCGAGACTGAATATCACCCTGTAGGCACTTGTAAAATGGGGCAAGATGCCATGGCGGTAGTGAATAGCCAACTACAAGTACATGGCGTGAAAAATTTGCGTGTGGTTGATGCCTCAATTATGCCGCATATAATTACCGGCAACACCAATGCCGGTGTGATAGCCATTGCCGAAAAAGCAGCTGACTTAATTAAGCTAGCTTGACTTATAAAACGCTGTTAACCATTGCTGCCAGTCTTGCTCTAGTTTGATCATTTGCAGGTGTTTTTTAGCAGCAAAATGCTTGCTTTTATCCTCGTCAGCTAAAAACGGCCCTACACGACATAGCGAGCAATAATTATCGGATAAGTAAGCAGGCAAAGTTAACAAGCTAGCTAGTTCAGGTAAGGGTTTTTCACTAAATACATAGGTAATGCCGCTGGTGTCTTTAACGTGTTTATCACGGTCAACATTGCGAATTTTATAACCATTAAAGAGACTAATATCAAATGGCATTTGTCCCTGATATTGTGCGTTTAAATGGGTATTTAAACTGCCTTCAATATTCCATTCTCGATAAGGTTTAACATCTTTTGAAGTGATGAAACATAGCCCTGCACCTTGTGTATTTAAAGCAAACTCATTGGCGTATTTTATAAATTGATGCAGTAATGCGCGGTTAAGTACGTTCATGCTGGTATGGCGTGTATTGTGTTCAAATGCATCGCGACCAACAAACGCAGGAATAAGCGGAAATTGAAAAATAACCACATCAAAACTATGTAAATGCTGGCCGAGCGTTTGCCAACATTGTGGGTTGGTTACATCAAAGCTATTAAGTACTTCTACCTTTTGCGACTTTAAAGCATTGAGCGCATTGTCTGGGTACTTTTGCTCAATAGTTGATTGGTCGTCGTAAGTGGATGCCACTAACTTTTTTGGCTTAATATGACGAT
Organism: Pseudoalteromonas sp. S1610; assembly: GCF_005887465.1. Taxonomy (GTDB): domain Bacteria; phylum Pseudomonadota; class Gammaproteobacteria; order Enterobacterales; family Alteromonadaceae; genus Pseudoalteromonas; species Pseudoalteromonas undina. Next base: position 286,325 of record NZ_PNDI01000010.1, read on the forward strand.
AAAGCGCATTTGAAAACGATAAATCGCCATCACCTACCGTAAGTATGTTCCAGTTTGGATTTAAATACATATTAGCGTGAAGATGTGTTTGGTTTTTCGGGCTCATCATTTTGCTGAGGTGCTTGATGCAACCTGTACATAGCTAAACGTGTTTTTAAACCCTCAATAGCAACCTGTTTTAAAATTAGGTTAAAGGTAATCAAAATAGCAAAAACAATGTGGATAGGACCATGGGTAAATCCTGCGTCAGGATCAAATATAGATAAGCCAAACAATACAAACAACACAACCATTAGTATTTCAATGAGTTGATTTGAATAAAAAGAAAGACGACCTTCGCTTTTATGATCTTTTTTTATGCTAATGGCACAAAAAAAAGGGATCACTTTTATTTTAAAAGCGGCGTTTTTTTCTACAAAATTCTCACCAAGGTCAGTAAGCTGTTGGCGCAATTGGTCTATCATGGGGTGTCCTCTCAATACAGTGCGCGGATGTTACCCTATTACAGACCAATGGTTAAGTAATGGCGTGTTATTTAGGGTAAATACTCATACCAATAATTAAGATATGACACACAAACACCACAGATGTGAGCACAAAGCGCATTTTTTGGTAATCTTTGTGGTAACCCTGCCAATGAATCGACGCTTTTTCGAAAATCAGAACCAACCAAAAACTCGCGCCTAACCACGCAAGCATCCACTCAATCGGCAAAAATGATAAAAACGGAATAGGAATGACCGGCAGCACAGCTTTAATGGCATCGGCAAAGCTTTGTTGCCCTGCATGCCATAAACTACCTGCCATAAACGCTAAAATAGCGATGCTGTAAAAACTAAAAAACTCTAAATTAACACTGTTACTGCCAAACATAAGTGGCCAACCCACACAGCCTAAAAACGGCAGCAAGCCCAAATAGCCTAGTTGAATGTGATTAACAAATTTTTTCATGGGTAAGCGCCTTAATCGAGTAGGTATTTCAACACTGCTAGTGTAACAAGGATAGATAGAGTTATCTTATAAAATTTATACAATGATTAAACGACCATGTTATTTATGACGATCACTCATTTTAATTAAAATAGTGTTTTTTGAAGCGCTAAGTTAGTGATTATTCGATTATTACCTATACTGATTGTGGGAATCACTAAATGGATGATTAGTATGGCTAACAATGTCACTCGACGTAAATTTTTAAGTACGCTAGCGGTCGGTGCTGCGACCTCTGCTGTCGCATTTAAAGCGCCGTATGTGTTTGCAAAAAAACCGGTTACGCTTAGAGTCATGGGAACGCATGTAACTTTACAAGAAGAGCTTAGAGTCCGCGCCATGCAAGAGCTCGGTATTAATATTGAATTTACCCCTATGGGGAGTGCGGCCGTTTTACAAAAAGCAGCAGCTGATCCCTCTTCATTTGATTTATATGAACAATGGTCTGACTCAATTAATATATTGTGGCAAGCCAATGCTATTCAACCAATTGAAGTAGAAAGACTAAAATATTGGCAGGAAATAAACCCACTAACCAAAACCGGTAAGTTAGTTCCCACAGCAAAATTGGGCGCAGGTGATGCGCCCAACAAAATTTTATATGTTCAACAAGATGGCTCACTTGGAAGCCAAGCAACTGATAAAATAAGTTTTATGCCTTATGTTCACAATGTGGATTCATTTGGCTATAACACTAATTTTATACCTAAGGGTGTGGCTTACGAGACTGAGTCATGGGGCTGGTTGCTTGAGGAGAGTAACAAAGGTCATGTAGGTTTGGTAAATGCCCCCACCATAGGTATTTTCGATGCCGCATTGGCAGCCCAGGCTCAAGGGCTGATGACATTTAATAATATTGCCAATATGAGTGTTGCAGAAATAGACAAACTGTTTGCAATTTTAATTAATAAAAAGCAAGCAGGGCATTTTTCTGGGTTTTGGACATCGGTGCCACAATCTGTTGAGTTTATGCTTAAAAAGCGCGTGCATATTCAAAGCATATTTTCACCGGGGGTGACTGCATGTAGAGCCCAAGGTTTACCCGTTGTTAATGCATCTCCTAAAGAAGGGTATCGAGCATGGCATGGGGTAATGTGTCTCTCTGCTAATACGGTAGGGCACGTAAAAGACGCCGCTTATGAATATATGAACTGGTGGTTATCGGGCTGGCCTGGTGCATTTATTTCAAAGCAGGGTTATTACATTTCTAATCCAGAACGTAGTAAAGAAATAATTACCCCCCCCGAATGGGATTATTGGTACGATGGCAAAGAAGCGACTCAACCACTAGCGGGTACCGATGGCAAAAATATAATTATGCCAGGGCAAATTCGCGATGGCGGCAGCTATGAAAAGCGCTTTTCTAATATTGCGGTGTGGAATACAGTGATGGATAACTACGATTACAGTTTAGATAAATGGTTTGAACTACTAAACGCATAAGGGAATTGAATGCTGAAACAGTTAATTGGTTCTTTATCTATTAAAGTATTATCTTCGTTGGCTATTTTTATTTTAATACAAATAATAGTTTACGTTGTTATTAATGAGCGAACCGATAAAATAGAACAAGCCAGTAAAAATGTATTGAATATTAATGGGCTGTCAGTTGTTGTATTTGAAATTAACAAAGATATTTTACAGATTCAGCGAGATATTTCGGTTTATGGTGTGTCGGGTAGCGAGGTTATTTTTGATAAAATAAAAAGTACTCATCAAAGTATTCAAGCGCGGTTAATTGAAGCGCAGCAGCGAATTCAGCAACCCGAGATTAAAAACTCATTAAACGCCATGCAATCACTGGTTTTAAATTATGGCAAAAGTATCAATAGTCTTAAAAAACGATATGATGAAAAGTCTAAAATTATTGAGCAACAGCTACCAAATACCTACGAATTAGCATTAACTACCTTAGCAAGTAGGGATGGAGAAACGGCCAGGCTGGACAAGGACTTATTATTGTTTCAGCTAAAGGATCATTGGCATCATCTGTATCGCAATTCAATCCTGTTTTTAACTCAACGTGATTACGCCAAACGTAGCCAAGTAAAACAGCGGCTAAAATTAATTAAACAATTAACCAACAGTGGCGCTACAAACAAAATGATTGGCCAAAACAAGGTCGAGCAACTAAATAGTTTAACAACTAAATTCGAGTCTTTATTTGCTCAGGCCATTCAAGCTAATAGAAATTATTTAACCTTAAGCAATATTGTTATTGCCGGTGATTCGGTTGAATTTTCAGCACTTGCCAAAAAATTGCAAGAAGATGCATTGTTGTTGCTTAGTGATATTTCGCAAACCAGTCAAGAGAGCATTAATGCCGCGCAAACTGTTATTCAAGTGTCGTTATTTTTGTCTGTTACCTTGTTTATTCTTTTTGCTTTATTTTTTCACTTTCATATTATTAAAGCGATTAACAGACTCACCGTTAGTTTTAGATCATTTTTAAATGGTGATTTCTCAGCAAACATAGCTGATATTAACCGAGAAGACGAAATAGGGTTTTTAGCCCAAGCAGCAAATAAATTTAGAGTGCTAAACGAGCGCCTAGTTGAAGCAAAAAAAGCGGCAGAAGAAACATCCCGAATCAAATCTGAGTTTTTAGCTAATATGAGCCATGAAATACGCACTCCCATGAACGGTATTTTAGGCATGGTACAGCTAGTGAGTAATACAGAGCTTGATGCTAAACAAAAACGCATGATTGAGGTTATTAGCTCTTCAGGTAACAGTTTATTGGTTATTCTTAATGACATTCTTGATTTAAGTAAGCTTGATGCCGATAAAATGCTACTAGAAAATAGAGAGTTTAAATTAAGTGCTTTATTGTATGAGCTGGAACAAATCTTTAAATCGCAAGCCGACCATAAAAATATAGAGTTTAAAATAGTAAAAGAAAAAGTAGATTCTGTTGATTTGGTACAAGGCGACGAAACCCGTTTAAAACAAGTGCTAATGAACTTATTGGGGAATGCATTTAAGTTTACAGAGCTTGGAACAGTAACCTTGTCTGTTGATCTAAAAGAGAAAAATAACAATGAGGTGGTGTTACTATTTAGCGTTATCGATAGTGGTATAGGTATTTCACAACACAGTATAAAAACGTTATTTGATGCTTTTACCCAAGCAGACACTTCAACAACACGTCGTTTTGGTGGTACAGGACTTGGATTGACTATTTCTAGTAAAATATTAAACTTAATGGGCAGTAATTTACAAGTAGAAAGTGAATTGGATAAGGGTTCGAGATTTTATTTTCAGCTAAGGCTTAATATTCCCATTGCAAATAAAAGCGTAAAACAACAAGCACAATTACCCGATGTAACTATTAAAAATAAAGATGTGCGAATATTAATTGCCGAAGATAATCCGGTAAATCAAATCGTGCTAGAAAGCTTTTTAAAAGCAATGGGTATTAAACATATTACCGTGGCAGATAATGGTGAAATAGCGCTTGAGCTATGTACTAAACAACAATTTGATTTAATTATGATGGATATTCAAATGCCGGTAATGGGCGGGCTTTTGGCAACTAAATATATTAGGGAACTAGCCAATTACCACGATGTGCCCATTATTGCCGTTACTGCAAACATCACTGAAAAAGACGAGCCTGAGTACGTGGCAGCGGGTATAACTAACACTATAAACAAGCCTATAGAATTCAATAGTTTAAAAGTTATAATTGACCAGTATAGCGAGTAAGAATAAATATCCTATCTGCTTTTATATTTTTTGGTGGTATTGGTTAGCAATACACTCAAAAATTAAAAGCGCCTTTAGGCGCTTTTAACTTTAATTAGCAATACATATTTTCAGTGGTTTATTCATTATTACCCACAAAATGCTAACTACTGGGTTGTATCTCTAAGTAGCTGTTAATGGTTGATTCGAGTTTTTTGTAGCTAGTTTGAATGAGCTCTAATTTATTCTTCATACTGCCCATGGCATTTTCACTGGCCATGACTTCTAATTCATCAAATAATTTATGCAAGTTAGCCGCACCTACATCACCCGATGAGCCTTTCAAGCCATGACTTAGTTTTGATATTTGCGATAAATTATTGTTATTTATTGCATCCTCAAGTTCTTCTAGCTTCATTGGTGTACTTTGAAGGTATAATTCGCATACTTTTATAAGCAGCTCTTCATTATTTAATAACCGAGATAGCGCGTTATCTTTATCCCAATCAGGTAAACTTTGACTATCTGAAGTATCAGGGATTGGTTTATTAAATTCGTTAAGTTGATTATTTTCCAATGGAGCTTCTTTTATAAAAGTTGAAGACAACCACTTTGTAGCTGTTGCAACTAATACCTCTGCAGAGATTGGTTTAGTGATGTAATCACTCATTCCTGCATCTAGGCATTTTTGTCTTTCACCCATCATTGCATTAGCAGTCATAGCGACTATGGGAATATCAATATTTTGAGGCGCTGCTTCACCAGCTCTTATTTGTTTTGCTGCATCATAACCATTCAATATAGGCATTTGGCAGTCCATAAATACACAGTGGTATTGATGATTATTGGCCACCGAGTTAACAAGTTTTTCTACTGCTTGTTGGCCATTTGACGCGGTATCTATCTCTAAAGATAAACATGACAATATACCCGCGGCTACTTCTATATTTATTTCGTTATCATCAACGATAAGAACATGTGCCCCTTTAAAGTCAGAGTTATCAGTTTTAACTGAGTCTGATTCACGGCGTTTGTTAATATTAATATTACTGCTACCAGCACTTATTTTATCTTCAAGGCTGCGTTCATCGGCGACTGCTTTTAAAAACTCTGAAATAAGTATTGGTTTAGAAAGTAAGCTGGCTTGCACGTGTCTTGTTTTAATTTGAGGATAACCGCGATTTGCTAATAAAATAACTTTAATTACATGATTATTAGCAATAGTTGGCCACATTTCATCTAAACGTTTTAACAATGTGTCGTCTTGTTCAATAAGTATAAAGTCAGGTAAAGACACGTTTTTTATATCATCTGAAACAAGAGATTGTTGTAATTGTTCAGCTGAAAAGCTGTTTCCCGAAAAAGCAGCTATTAAATTATTTATGCTGTTGGCCAACTCGTTATTTTTACTAACAATAGCAAAGCTTTTGTTTTTTAATCGTGGGGCAAAACTATAATGAGTTGTATCAGCGTTGCTCAGTGTTAGTTTTATGTGAAAACTACTACCTAGTGACTTTTCTGACTCAAAGCTAATTTCTCCGCCTAGAAGGCTACAAAGCTGTCTGCATATAGAAAGCCCCAGCCCTGTTCCACCAAATTTAGATGCCACGCTTTTGTCTTCTTGGGAAAAGGCGGTAAATAATTTGTTCTGGTTTTCTTGTGCAATGCCCACACCGCTATCGGTAACTTTTACGTGAACGGTCACAGTATCATTGCTTGTTTGCTCGCAATAAGCGGTGACCTTTATAAACCCAGTTTCAGTAAATTTAATCGCATTATTTACTAAGTTAGTCAGGATTTGTGAAAAACGATGGGGGTCAGTTGTAATCGTTTTACATTTTAAATTCACAACATCTAAAACAAATTCGAGGCCTTTCTCCTGAGCTTTAACAGCCATACTGCCACAAACGCTTTCGATTAATTTTATTAAATTAAACTCTTTAAAGTTCAACTCAAGTTTACCGGCTTCTATTTTAGATAAATCCAAAATATCATTTATTAATACAGATAAAGCACTCACACTTACTTCGGTCATTTCTAAATAGTTTTTTTGTGTTTCACTTAAAGGCTCTTTTTTTATTAAGTTTAAAGTACCCACTATGCCATTAAGTGGAGTACGCATTTCATGGCTTATATTAGAAATAAACGCGCTTTTTACTTCACTGGCTTGTTTGAGCTCTTTAGTGCGAATAGCTACTTTATTTTCAAGCTCATGATTTACTTTTATTATTTCATTCTCAATGGTGCGCTCTTTGGTTACATCTCTGGCTATTATTGCTATGCCAATAAACATTCCAAATTGATCGATAATGGCTGATAAAGAGAGTGAAAAGTAGCGTTTAGTAGAGCCGTTACTGATACTAGCGTCTTGCTTAAATTGACGAGTACCACCAGTGAACTTTTCAATTATCTCGTTAAAATTTAGCTGATCTATTATTTTTAAATCATTAATTGATTTTCCAATAGCTTCTAACTCTCCAAGTTTAAACATCAGAGTTGCGGCGTTATTCCAACTAGAGACAATACCGTTATTGGTAATGCCAATTACCGCATCAGATGATCCGGTTATAATCGCCTCAGATTGTGCGCGCGCATTTGCAAGCTCTTGGCTTTTGCGAAGACTACGATTGAAAAATGCGAGAATAATAGTTAATACAATAACCAAAATAAGTAAAAAGGCGTAAAGCTTTGTTCTACGTTCCATTTCAATATTTTTTATATACTCAACAGGCGCTAAAACGTGACTAGATAAAAAGTTTTGTTTTTCACCCAGCGCTAAAGTGATTTTTTTTCTTGCGGTGTAATAACTGGTTTGCGCATTGCTTTTTGGTTTTATAAGCGACAATGAGCTATTAGCAACGGGGTTAAAAGTGTAATTATTATTGATGCTAATATCACTATTTAGGTCTTTACCAAAGGTGAAATCTTTATTTGGGTGTGATAGGAAATAGCCGTTACTGTCAGTTAAAGCGAGTTGAAATGGTGTAGTAATACTGTTTTTTAAAAGGCTTAATAAGTTATTAGCATTTACGTTAACAATGATAAAGCCAAATCGATTTTGATTTTCATCAAAAATTGGCATAGATAGCCTCAGCATCGGGCGATAAGGAAACTCTATTTTACCGTACTCTCTATTTAACGAAATTTCAGACATATATATTTCGCCATTCGAGAGGTTACTACTGGCCGTAAAGTACTCTTGCGCGCCTTTATTTTGGAGCCTATTTAAATCTATAACCTCTACTGCACCCTGAACGCGATCAACCCTTACCAGTTCTTGTCCTTTTTTATTGGTACTGATGATTCTTAGCTGCTCGTAATCGGGGTTATTTTTTAAAAATGCTTTAAATGTAATTTCAAGCCTTGCTTTCCATTGAGCATAGGTGGTGTTTTCTAGTGGGTCTACTCCTTTGTTATTTGATGCCCTAGCTAAACCTTTGATTGGAGGGGTTGCGTGTAAAAAACGAATATCTCGACGGTAGTTTTCAATAACCTCTTGCGTTTGTGAATTAATAGATTGGTTTTTGTCTATGATTTCATGCTCTACAAAGCTAAGTACTGAGCGCGATAAACTTGCTTCATTAATAATAATGGCTACAACAATTAAGGTCATTATGGCGGATAAAGAAATTGGGAATAAAAGGGTGTAATTACTTACCTGACGAATTATCCTTTTCTTAAGATTTATTGGCATCCACTACTCCAATTAAAGACCAGCCATTATTTAGCTACCCTAAACTTAGAGGGCTATAGGTAATTTATCAAGTTTTACTTTTAATAAAGAGTTTTGTTTTGTATTCATTTATCTCAAATTTAGAACTCTACAAACCCTTTTTGATTGACGCTAATAATATAATACTTAAGTATATATTTTAGGTAATTGGTGGAGGTTTGGGTTAACTCAGCTAGACTTTAGTTGCGTTTGTTTAATTTTTTATGGGAAGTGATTGTGTTAACCACTGTAGATCAAAGCTTTGCGCAACGAGTACTTATTGTTGATGATGAACCCACTAGTTTAATGATTTTAGAGGGAGCTTTATCAGATATTGCAGAAGTTATATGTAGCGATACTGGTTTTGGCGCCATTGAAAAAGCACAGCAGTTCTTACCAGAAATTATTTTATTAGATATTGAATTACCTGATATTAGCGGGTTAGAAGTGTGTAAACGCTTAAAAAACGATCCCAAAACTAGTGGTGTAACAGTAATATTTATTACCTCCCATAATGAGAGTAAGTTTGAGCATTTGTCTTTAGAGTTGGGTGGGATTGACTATATACAAAAGCCCGTTGATCTTAAGGTATGCCGCTTGCGCGTTGGCAATCATCTAAAACTAAAAACACAAGAGCAACAACTAAAACATTCACAGCGTTTACTTGCTATTGAATCAGAAAGATTGCGCGTAACGCTCAACTCGATTGGCGACGCAGTTATAGCAACAGACAAAGACGAAAAAATAACGTTTATGAACCCGATTGCAGAGATGATGACCGGTTGGGTAATGCATGAAGCAGTTGGTAATCATATTTCAGAGGTTATGCAACTACGGGATGCAACCACAAAGCACAAAAGCCTTAATCCAATTTCTATTGCTTTAAAAGAGCAGCGAAGAGTAGCTATGGCGCTTAATTGCCAATTAACGAGCTTAAATGGCAGAATTCATCGGGTTGAGGATTCTGCTTCCCCCATCAGAGATGAAAAGGGGAATATTATTGGCGCGATTATAGTTTTTCATGATGTGAGCGAGTCGATTGCGATGGCTGTTAAGATGAGCCATTTAGCAAACCATGACCAATTAACCGATTTACCCAATCGAATTTTATTACATGATCGCGTTGCGCATGCTTGTCAGGTATCTGTGCGTAATGGTTTTTTAGTGGCGTTAATGTTAATTGATATTGATCATTTTAAATATTTAAATGATACAGAGGGACACCATGTTGGCGACCAAATCATAAAACTGGTTGCTAAACGACTTGAATCTATTGTTGATTTAAATACGACCTTGGCCCGTGTTGGCGGGGATGAATTTGTATTGTTGCTCCCTGATATTAAATCGCCGTGTCATGTTGATGCTGTTGCATCTGATATTTTGTATGCAATGCATCAACCTTTTCGTGTTGATGGAAGAGAGTTTAATTTAACTATAAGCGTGGGAATTAGTATTAATCCAACGGATTCTGATTCTGCCGAATTAATGATGTCGCATGCTGATGCAGCAATGTATAAAGCCAAAGAGCATGGTAGAGATAGATTTTGTTATTTTTCAGATGACTTAGAACATGAGTTTCATCAACGTCAAAATATAGATAAGCTTTTGAGAAATGCACTTGAAAAAGACACGTTGGAAGTTCACTTTCAGCCCAAGCTTAGTTTAAAAAATAAATTAATCATAGGTGCTGAGGCGTTAGTGAGGTTAAGAGATGAGGAAGACGGTTTTATATCGCCGTTACACTTTATTCCATTAGCTGAAGAGACTGGTTTAATTAATAAGTTGGGTCTTAGCGTTTTAAAACAAAGCTGCAGAGCGGCTAAACGCTGGCTAGATAAAGGCCATCCAATTAAAGTTGCTGTTAATGTTGCTGCTAAACAATTTACAGATCCTAAATTTATAGAAAGCGTAGCACAAGTACTTGAGGATACTGAGCTTCCTAGTGGTTATCTTGAATTAGAAGTGACAGAAAGCGCTTTAATGAGTGATTTTGATGAAACAAGTAGGATATTAAACGGGCTTTCAAACCTTGGTTTGAGCATAGCGATAGATGACTTTGGAACGGGCTATTCGAGTTTATCGTATTTAAAGTTATTTCCTGTTGATGTATTAAAGATTGACCAGTCATTTGTTAAAGATATGGTTGATGATAAGCAAAGCCTAGATATTGTGAAAGCAATCACCCATTTAGCACACTCACTTAATTTAAAGATTGTTGGTGAAGGCATTGAAACTCAAGCACAGCTCGATACACTTATTTCGCTTGAGTGTGAAGAAGGGCAAGGATTTTTGTTTAGCAAAGCTTTACCTGAAAATGAATTTGAAAATCTCATTTTCTGATGGCTACCTTTAGTGCTCAGTGTAACTAGTATTTTTAATTTTAAGATAGCTTGCATTCAATTATTGTGGCTTATTAGCTTGAGTAATCTTAAAAAGCGATTATTTCAATCTAAACAATCAATTTTATTTAATTTCTCAATGGCCTTATTGTATTAATCAAGCCAACGCACAAGGCGTTAACTTTTTTAAATACACTAAACATAAATGAGGAATACTATGAGCACTTCATTGATTAACACAAAATTACAACCTTTCAATGCAACAGCTTACCACAATGGTGACTTTGTAGAACTCACTGAAAAAGACGTATTAGGTAAGTGGTCTATCTTTTTCTTTTACCCAGCAGATTTCACATTTGTATGCCCAACTGAATTAGGTGACCTTGCAGATCATTATGCACAGCTACAAGAAATGGGCGTAGAGGTTTACTCGGTATCAACAGATACGCACTTTACGCACAAAGCTTGGCATGACACGTCAGACACTATCGGTAAAATTACTTACCCAATGATTGGCGACCCAACAGGACGCATTACACGTAACTTTGGTGTAATGATTGAAGATGATGGTTTAGCGCTTCGCGGTACATTTGTAATGAACCCAGAGGGTGAAATCAAAGTTGTTGAAACGCATGATTTAGGTATTGGTCGAAGTGCTAAAGAACTTGTTCGTAAAGTACAAGCCGCACAATACATTGCCACTCATGACGGTGAAGTATGTCCTGCATCTTGGCAGCCAGGTGAAGACACATTAGCACCTTCACTAGACCTAGTTGGTAAGATTTAAACCTTACCTTCACTAAACTTAGAGTAGTACATAACTCTAATACCAGTGAGCCTACTTGGCTCACTGGGCACTCTCCCGCGCCATCACTCTTTTCTAAAATTCGCACATGCACTGATGGCATGGGGGTTCTGCTGTTTTATTTTTCCTTAAGGGGCTAAGCCATGTTAGACAACAACATAAAGAACCAATTAAAAAGCCATTTTGAATCGCTGACTCAGCCTGTTGAGCTGCTTATCGCCTTGGATGACAGCAAAAAATCAACAGAAGTAGAAAGTTTAGCGAATGATTTAGCATCACTAAGCGATAAGTTTAGTGTGAGTAACAATCCAGATACTTCGGCACGCAGACCTTCAATGGTGGTGCATTCGCCACAAAAAAACACCCATATTACCTTTGCAGGGGTACCTATGGGTCATGAATTTACTAGTTTAGTGTTAGCGCTATTACATACGGGTGGTCACCCTAGTAAAGCAAGCAAAGATGACATTGAACAAATACAAACACTTGAGCAAACACTCAATTTTGAAGTGTATATTAGTTTGAGCTGCCAAACCTGCCCGCAAGTGGTTCAAGCGCTCAATACAATGGCTGCTACAAATAGCAATATCAAAGCCACCATGATTGATGGTGCTCTGTTTCAAGATGAAGTAGAGCAACGAAATATATTGGCTGTACCCGCTGTGTACTTAAACGGAGAACCTTTTAGCCAAGGGGCAATGAGCCTAACCGATATTTTAAATAAAGTTGATAGCAAAGGTGCACAGCGCCAAGCCAAAGCATTGAATGAAAAATCAGTGTTTGATGTTCTTGTCGTCGGTGGTGGGCCAGCAGGTGCTTCGGCAGCTATTTATTCTGCACGTAAAGGGCTAAATACGGGGGTGGTTGCCGATCGATTTGGTGGCCAAGTAGCTGACACATTGGCCATTGAAAACTTTATTTCGGTAAAAGCAACCGAAGGGCCAAAAATGGTGGCTCAGCTTGAAGAGCACGTTAAAGAATATGATGTTGATGTAATGCACAACCAACGCGCTGCAAATCTGCAAAAAGGCAGTAATGGCTATGATATTACTTTAGAAAATGGCGCTGTATTACAAGCTAAATCACTTGTGCTAGCAACCGGTGCACGCTGGCGTGAAATGAACGTACCTGGCGAGCAGCAATATAAAGGCCATGGCGTTGCATACTGCCCGCATTGCGATGGACCATTATTTAAAGGCAAACCTGTTGCTGTAATAGGTGGCGGTAACTCAGGTATTGAAGCGGCTATTGATTTAGCCAACATTGTTGAGCATGTAACGGTGCTTGAATTTGCCGATACGTTACGTGCTGACGAAGTGCTTATTCGTAAAGCTAATAGCTTAAAAAACATTACTATTATTAAAAATGCACAAACTACTGAAGTACTCGGTGATGGTAACAAAGTTATAGGCCTGAATTATACCGATCGTGTTTCTGGAGAAAGTAAGGAGCTAGCTTTAGCCGGTATATTTGTACAAATTGGTTTGATACCAAACACCGAATGGTTAAAAGAGAGTGACCTTGAGCTTAGTCAATTTGGTGAAATACTCATTGATGCAAAAGGTGCAACGTCGTTACCGGGTATATACGGTGCGGGCGATGCGACCAATACGCCATTTAAGCAAATTATTATTGCTATGGGCGCCGGAGCAACTGCTAGCTTAGGAGCTTTTGACTATTTAATTCGCCAAACACCCGATGCAGAGCAAAATGCTGCTTAATAGTGTTTTAGCGTAAGCCTCTTGATAAAACAGCTCTCACCCATAGCTGTTTGTTCACCCAAGCCGCCCTCTCCAAAGGCGGCTTTTTTGTGTGCTATTTAAGTCGGGTAAGGCCTACTAAAATACAAACTGCGCCACCAATAAAGCCAAGCCATGCTTCTGCTGGGGTTTCGCCATTGAATGCACGAGTAACTTGTGAAGCTGCAGAATCGTAAACATCATAACCCCACATACCAAGTGCTACGCCAATAACAATAAGTACAATACCAATGATTTTATTTGTCATAATGATCCTTTGTGTTTTTAGTGCTAGTTAATCTGGGCGACACTCGTTGTTATAATGTGGCTACGCCCAGTCTTTTTAGTGTATTTGTAATTGCTTCTTCTATCGCTGGCAGTTTAAACGGTTTGGCTATAAACAT